>NZ_JBEAJG010000002.1:0-122084 GCF_040065235.1 Klebsiella sp. GB_Kp047
CCTACGAAGGGCGCGAATAGAGCGCCAAATCGCGGGCAGTTTTGTAGGCCGGGTAAGCGAAGCGCCACCCGGCAAAATAACGGCACAAGAGTGGCGCAATAGCGTAGCCAGGATAAGGCGCCACGCGCCGCCATCCGGGAACTTCCCAGCCGGCGCTACGCATAGCCGCTAGCGCGTGACGTCCCCTGGTGTCGATCACGCCTGCTGTGTGCCAGATATAGTCATTAAACTCTCAGGCGTAAATTTTCCCCGATTGAACCATGTGCTCATTAATACAGCAGTCGCGCCCCGGCAGTCGTCACTGACACACTGCGCGTGGTCCTTGTCAGCAGGCGGATTCGCATCCGTTCTTCCTGCCCGGAAATCGCCTGCTCAGGCGGGCTGGGTCACGCCGAGCTGGGCGGCAGCGCGCGTAAAGCTACCCTCACGCACCACGGTAACGAAAGAGAGTCAGTCGTTGAGATTGCGCCTGGCCATGCTCGTTTCCGGTCCATTTATAAATTTTACTCATAAGGGTATTAAGTATTCATTAGCTAGTTAACCCGCTGCATATTGCTAATAATAAAGCGATGAAAAAGTCAACGATAACCCTTATGCAAAACGCTTACCGCAGAACATCACTGCTGCTTCTTGCCGGCCTGATTTTCGTCACGCAGTCCGCTATGGCGAGTAACAACGACCGGGGAGTGGCGCAGGAGACGCTTATGAAAATTGAGATCATCGTGGAGGGAGAAACCGCTACCGCCACCCTCTATGATACGCCGACAGGCCGGGACTTTGCGTCTTTGCTTCCTCTCAGCCTGACGCTGGAAGACTATGACGATATTGAGCGTATAAGCGACCTGCCGCGCAGGCTTTCCACGGTGCAGGCACCGGACGGCATGACGCCGGAAGCCGGAGATATCACTTACTACGCGCCGTGGGGCAACCTGGCGATTTTTGCCCGGGGCAGGGCTTACGGCCGTTCACTGATCCCGTTAGGGAAAGTGGATTCCGGACTCCCGGTCCTGCAGCGCCACGGACCTCTTGCGGTGCAGATCAGGGTAGCCAACTGACCCACAGCACCTTCCATATCGCGATTATCCCTCTTATCCCGTCCCCGTATGCCGTTTCAGCTCTTCCTTCAGCGCTGAAGGCTCCGGGGCGCAGACTTCATGTTATCTACTGAAAAGAAATCCCTGAATGAGTAATAAGACAGACGAAAACAGAAAAAATAACACCGGAAGCGGGAAACAGCCTGAGCACTGGAGTGGTGTCTTTGCCATGACGCTGTGCGTCTTTGCCCTGATCGCCTCCGAATTCATGCCGGTCAGCCTGCTGACACCGATGGCGCAGACCCTTCGTGTCACCGAAGGTATGGCCGGACAGGGCATCGCCATTTCCGGGACATTTGCAGTGGTAACCAGCCTGTTTATTTCCGTGCTGGCAGGCACGCTTAACCGGAAAACGCTGCTGCTCGGTCTGACCTGCATTATGGCAATTTCCGGTGCTGTTATTGCGATGGCGCCCAATTACCTGACCTATATGGCGGGCAGGGCCCTGATTGGCATTGTGGTCGGCGGGTTCTGGTCGATGTCGGCCGCGACGGCAATGCGTCTGGTCCCGGTGCATCGTGTTCCGCTGGCGCTGGCTATTTTCAACAGCGGCAATGCTCTGGCTACCGTCGTGGCTGCCCCTCTTGGCAGCTGGCTCGGATCGGTTGTTGGCTGGCGGGGGGCCTTCTTCTGCCTGGTGCCGGTCGCCATCATCGCGTTTGTCTGGCAATTACTCAGTCTGCCTTCTATGTCGGTCACCCGTCAGGCGGCGGCTTCCCGCAACGTTTTCAGGCTGTTTCGTCGACGGGTGGTCACGCTGGGCATGCTGGGTGTGGGGATCTTCTTTATGGGGCAATTCACGCTCTTTACCTACATCAGGCCTTTCCTTGAGACGGTGACGCGGGTGGATGCCGCAACGGTGACCTTGGTCCTGCTGGTTATTGGTGTCGCGGGTTTCATCGGCACTACCCTGATTGGCCGGGTGCTGAAAAGCGGGTTCTACCCGACCCTGATGGCCATCCCTGTACTGATGGCTATCACTGCGCTGGCCCTGATTGCCTTCGGCAGTCATGTAGCCATCGTGACGGCGCTGCTCGGGCTGTGGGGGCTGATTTCCACTTCCGCACCGGTGGGATGGTGGGCATGGGTTCCGCATACCTTCCCTCAGAATGCCGAAGCGGGCGGCGGACTGATGGTGGCGATGGTGCAACTGTCCATTGCTCTCGGTTCGACGGTGGGCGGTCTGCTTTTCGACCATCACGGCTACCAGAGCACCTTCCTGGCCAGCGCCGCGATGCTGATTATCGCAACCGTACTGATCTTTCTGACCTCGCGGGCAGACACTTCTGCCGCAGACCATTCATAAACCCAGGAGTAACGCCATAACAGTTAAAGCTTACGGCGCCCATGCGTGCATATTGCCGCTGGAGCCGATGGATAAGGCCTCGTCGTGAGGAAAGAATATGTCTACGGGCGGGGTCAGTCCAAATCACTCAATGTTGCGCCCATTTGTTCGAGAACTGGTCACCCTAATTTTATGATGTACGTTAGGTTTTCGCGTTCAGTAATATTACTTTTTACTCGATGACCGATTGCGTAGTACCTCTCCGACAACAGGAGCAGCGGTAAACGCGTTTGGCCAGCCGGCATAGAACGCGGCTTGGGTAACGATCTCACCAGCCTCCTCAGCAGATAGTCCATTATCCATCGCTCTGTTGAGGTGATAGCCAATCTGTGCACTTTGTCCGGATGCGATTAAGGCGCTGACCGTAACCAGGCTTCTGTCGCGGGGTTTCAGCGCGGGTCTTTGCCAGAGATCCAGGAACAGGGGTTCAGCAGTGAACTTAACCAGGCCTGGAGATATTGAGCCAACATTTTTTTCCACTGTTTCTGAACGCTGCTTTTCTGCTTCCTGATTGAGGGGGAGCAGATCCGGAGAAGCGTCAGGAATTGCATCCGCCGTAACGCCACGAGATTCAAAAACCGTTTTAGTCACGCTGATGGCTGACATTGCATTTGGCCAACCTGAGTAGAACGCCAGATGGGTAATGATTTCTGACAGTTCCGCTGGTGTCACGCCGCTATCGAGAGCGACTTCAATATAGTGCTTAAGCTCGCCTGGCTGGTTGCGGGCAATCAGCATGGCAATGGTCACCATACTACGGTCCCTGGGCGAGAGGGAATCGCGTGTCCACAGATCTTCAGTAATGGCTTCACGGCTGAAGCGCGCCAGAGCCGGAGAGACAGCACGAATATCAGCTTCCGAAATCGCTGAAGGTTCAATTTTCATCATCGCTTTACCTCTTGTTTCCTCAGCAATAGCAAAATCAGAAATAACAAGCGACATGGCCGCCGCTGCAATTATGCTTTTCATGTTAATCCTCACTGATCAACGGTGCGGATCCTGTTTGATTCCGCCTTTGTTACGAAGAAATACCGGTTTTACCGGGATAGCGTCCTTACTGGCGCTCATATGCGCCGTTTGCCTGAGATAGTCCCGAAAGTGTGGCGTTTGTCGGTGCAGTTGATACGCTTCCTCACTGGCGTAAATCTCATAAAAATACCAGCGGTTCGGAGTCTGTGAGTCTGTAGCGGCATACATAGCTAACACGCCTTTCTCTACTTTGAGCGACTCAGCCATTTCAGGCATGACGATGTTTTTAAATTCGGTCTGAAATTCAGGCTTTACCTCGACGATCACCAGATTATTAATGGTTCGCTCATTCGGTATGAGGTGTTTGTCCCCCAGAAATTGGGGCTCCAGAATGATTTTATTTTTCCGTTCGATAATGTCAGGTGCCCGGGCAGCGAATGCCTTGTACGGGTCGCCATTCAGATGTTTGTGGTAAGCGCTTTCGTTTTCATAGAGCTCCACCATGAATGCATGACGTGGATGGTCGCTGCGTTGCAGGGCGTACATCGCCAGCGTACCTTCTTCATGAACAACCGAAGCAGAAATCGTCTGTCTGGCCACGTCTGCAAAATCGTTGCCCCGATCGGGCCTGACCCCAATCTCGAAGAGATTCATCACTGACTTATCCAGCACATCCGGTTTTGTTGCAAAAACCGGACTGCTTATTAGTATGCAAATTAAAAGCATAAGGCTCTTTTTCACGAGGCTCCTTTTACTGACATTACTGTTTAAGTCGTTCGATCAGCTGGTGCTGGTAGGAAGGTAGCTGATCGCTACGGGCGCCCTCAAAGACCAGGGGAGGAAGCCACGTCATACCTGCGTGCAGGGCGCTGGCTTTCATTGGTAAAAACACATCCGCGAGCGATACCCCGATCCTGCCGTCTGGCCCGTAAGTTGAGCTTCCCCCCGCAGCCGTACTGACAATAAGCATCTCCTTTCCCTGCCACAAACCGGGTCCGACACTCCCCCAGGTTTCATTAAGCCAGGCTTTCATCATCGGCGTAATATTGAACCAGTGTGTCGGGAAGATAAAAACGACACGACTGTGCTCACGCATCATTTTTCGCTCCGCGTCGCCATTAATCTGACGTGTGTCATAACCATACAATGTCTCAAGGTTGCGAACCGTCACGCCTTCCAGACTCTCAGCGGCTGCCTGCAGCCCTTTTGTCAGAACTGAGCGTTCCGGATAAGGGTGTGAGACGATAACGAGCGTTTTAATGTCGGTCTTTTCACGACTATGTGCATGGCTAACGGGCATCAGGAAGATAACTGCAAACAAAAACAACGCTGCTGCTCTGTGCTGCAGTAACCAGATCATAAAACCTCCTATAAAAGTGAATAAGGGCTACCGCGTCCAGACCTGCCTGGCGTCTTTGGTTTGCGGCGTGTTTTGCGCCATGATCCCCGTCAGAACATGCGGCTGGTAGGTTTCTTCCAGAAACCGGATTTCCTCCTGGCTCAGTTGAAGATTGACGGCGTTTACCGCGCCATCGACGTGATCTTTTTTTGTGGCCCCTACAACAGGTGACGTGACTTTTGTCAGCAGCCAGGCGAGAGATATTTCCGTCATGGACACCTGATGCCGTTCGGCAAGTTCGGCTACACGCTCAATAATGAGCCGATCCTGTTCAGCCGTGCTGTCATATTTCCCGCGCGCATAATCATCCTCCGCGGCTCGTCGCGTGTGGCCTTCTTTCCGGGAGAGACGGCCGCTGGCCAGCGCGCTATAGGGGGTCATGGCGATATCATCTTCAGCGCACAGACCGAAGAGCTCTCGTTCATCTTCACGCATAATCAGGTTGTAGTGGCTCTGCACGGAAACAAAGGGCGTCAGCCCTTCGCTTTCGGCAAGGGCGTTCGCCTTCGCCAGCTGCCAGGCATAGCAATTGGAAATACCAATCGCGCGCACCTTGCCGGCGGTCACGGCGGCGTGCAGCGCTTCAAGCACCTCAATAACTGGCGTGTTGTAATCCCAGATGTGATAGATGTAGAGGTCGATGTAGTCCATCCCCAGATTCTGCAGGCTCTGGTCGAGCGATCGGGCTATGGCTTCTTTTCCGCCGATCCCCGCGGCAATTTGCGCGGCGGTTCGTGGCAGAAACTTGGTGGCCAGCACCACGTCCTCGCGTTTTGCCATCTCCCGCAGCGCCCGGCCAACGTATCGCTCGCTGGAGCCGTTCTGATAGGCGATGGCGGTATCGTAAAAATTGATACCCTTTTCGAGACCGTAGCGGATAATGTCCCGGCTTGCTGTTTCGTCCAGCGTCCAGCGATGCTGGCCCGTTAACGGGTCGCCAAACCCCATACATCCCATGCAGATGCGGGAGACCAGTAAGTCACTTTTACCAAGCCGGATATACTGCATCGTTATTCTCCCTTTGGATTATTCACGACGGAATTGAGCAGATCGACAAGCCTTGAAGCGTGTTCCCGGGCAAGCGTTTTTTGCTGCGCGATTTTGTCGGCATCCCGGTCGGCATAGCTGATACCGCAGGTATAAACCGGCGCCAGCAGCTCAAGATTGCACAGCCTTGCCGTGGTCTCGAACGGAATAAGATACGCTTCAATGGCATGGCCAAAGAAACCGTCAGCGGTATAGAGCCCTGTGGCGCCCCGGTAGTGAAGGAGAGGAGCAGCTTTTTACCGCGCAGTTTCGCCGTTGAGCCATGCGCGAAGCCGTGGACAAAGACCTCGTCCAGCCATTGTTTCATTACCCCGGGTAGCCCATACCAGGAAAAAGGAAACTGCCAGACAATCACATCGGCCCTGAGCAGGCTTTCCTGCTCCGCAGCGATATTGAATTTGCCGTCCGGATAGAGCCAGTCCAGACGACGAATTTCAGCATCGGGAAGGGCGGTAGCCACTTCATCAAGGATAGTGGCATTGGCGACGGAATGGTTCAGCTCAGGATGACCTGAAACAACAAGGATATTTTTCATTTCAATCAGTTAAACATCATTGGTGAATATTTAACCCAGTATAGAGTGACACCATTATTTTTTTTAGAGCAGTAAAGGCTCATTCACTTTTAGACAAAAACTAATAATGGTCGACGGATCTTATTGTGCCCGGTCATCATGAACCCGTGAACTACGCCGTGATGCCCAGTAAACGTTCTGCATTGCGAAACGCGATGGCCTCTTTTTCAGCCTTATTGACCGGCAGACAGTCGATAAATGTTTTTACACCGTCCAGGGTCTGATAGGGATAATCGACGGAGAACAGGATCCTGTCTGCCCCCATTAACTCGTAGATAAACTGGAAGTGCGGCAGTGTCAGCATACCTGACGGGGTAACATAAACGTGTTCCTGGAAGGTTCTCGTTAGCGTGCGTGACAGACCCGTTGCAGCCAGCGGAAGGCTGTCATCAAGACGCTGCAGCCAGAAGGGCAGCATCTCCCCCCAGTGGCCACTGATTACCTGCAGGTGGGGATATTTATCAAATGCGCCCGATAACATCAGCCGTAACAAATGGATCCCGGCTTCGTGATGCCAGCCCCAGCCAAACATAGAGAGCCTGGCGTTGACCTCTGCGCTGAAGCCCGTGAAGTAGGCCTGTTGCACGCTTTTAAACGGTAATCCGGGATGAAGGTAGAGTGGCACATTCAGTTTATTAAAGCGGGAAAGCAGGGAGTCATAGTCAGGATGATCGAGAAAGCATGAAGAGGGTCGGCCATTGAGAAGTGCCCCTTTAAACCCCAGTTTTTCAACTGCGCGGACAAGCTCTTTTTCAGCCTCTTCCGGCTGTGCCCAGGGAAGTGTGGCAAATGCCGCGAAGCGATCCGGGTGATTTCTTACCGCCCCGGCAAGGCGGTCGTTTGCCGCCGTATTTAATGTTACCGCTTCATCCTTGGGTGCCAACTGGGGGAATCCGCCCACAGAAAGGATCTGCAGGGTAATTCCAGCCTCATCCATATCCCTGAGGCGGCGGCTTCCCAAATCTGCGCCTTTCGCGTTTATCAGCGCATTCTTTTCTATCTGCGGCCGGCTTCGGTCAGGATTATGACCATCAGCGACGGTTTTCCCCCAGTCGCCAAGGAAAGGCGCCTGCTCAAGCGCAACAGGCATACACGCTCGCCCTAACTCGCTGTCGAGATAATGTTCTTCGAGGCAAATGATTTTCATATTCTCACCCTTCATACAAAGCAGTAAAAGTGATGCAGATAAGGATCAGCCGGAACTGTCCATACGTGAATGTCATTCATGACAGTCTGTCCCGGACAGGCGTTACACCATCGGTTTTTCCCAGGCGCCTCGTGTATCCACTCTGGTCTCTGTGGCGAGTTGTTCCAGCAGGATGATTTCCTCCTCGCGTAACTGGATATCTGAAGCACTGGCGGCGTCCAGAACGTGATGGACTTTAGTCGCGCCGATGAGTGGAAGGGTACCTTTCGCAATAGCCCATGCGATGGCTATCTGTGCAACGCTGGCATTCCTTTCAGCTCCCATTTTTTTCATGGCGGCGGTTAATCTTTCTATCTGCGGCAGTACTGCGTTATAACTTTCGGCCCGGCCACTCCCGGCAGGCATGGGATGATTTGAATCATAACGACCACTGAGCGCGCCTTGCTCCAGGACCATGTAAGCAAAGAACGTGATGTTATTTTGTCGGCAATAATCAAGGATCCCGGCCTCTTCAGAGGCGCGATAGAGCAGGCTGTAGTGATTCTGTACTGCACTGAGGGAATAACCGGAAGCGTTAAGGATTTCGTTGGCGCGTCTGATTTGTGCCAGATTGTGGTTGGAAACACCGACGCGTTTGACCTTACCGCTTTGTAAAAGTGGGATCAGTCCTGGCGTCCATTTCTCAACATCGAGGGGATTATGGATCCAGTAGAAATCAATCGCGTCCACACCCAGGCGTCCCAGGCTGGCCTCAAGCATATCGCTGACAGGCTGCGCTGACTGTTCGTTCGCAATCTGCGGCGTGAATTTGGTGGATAAAATCATATCCTCGCGGGGGAATTGACGGACTAACGTTCCCAGCGCAGCCTCTGAACTCCCCATGCCATATACTGCTGCGGTATCCCAGAGATTGAGGCCCTTACTCATGGCCGTGGTGAACACGTCTGCCATCTGTGTATCAGAAAGATGATTGCCGAAGACGGTGTCGCCACCGGCAAAGCCTGTGCCCCAGGACCATGTGCCGAGCGCGACGAGAGGAAGAGTTTTCATATTCAGCTCCTGAAAAAAGGCCGGATCGTTGCTGACGTAAACCGGCCAAAGAGGGTGAGTAACGATGAAAGACAGATGAATGAATTAAGCTGTCTGGCGGAGCGCATTTAACAGCGCCACACCGACACCGTGCGCTGAAGCGGGATTCTGCCCCGTGATAAGGCGACCGTCGGTAACCACGTTTTCAGACCAGTTCGGGGCTTCATGATGAAGCGCGCCATGCTCGCGGAGTGCAGTCTCAAGCAGGAAGGGAACCACATCTGTGGTGTGAACTTCTTCCTCTTCCTTGTTGGTAAAGGCCGCCACGTTTTTGCCTTTTACCAGGTATTCCCCGCTACTGAGCTTTGCGTCAACCAGTGCCGCAGGCCCGTGGCAGACGGCTGAGACAATCCCATCATTTTCATACACTTCGCGGATAATACGCTGGGCATCCTGGCTGTCGCGGAAATCCCACATGGTTCCATGGCCGCCCGCAAAGAAAACGGCGCTGTAATCGGTACCGTTCAGCTCGGATAACGCAGGCGTTGTGGCCAGGCGCTGCTGAAAATCGGTTTCGTTCCAGTACCAGGCGTTGACAGGGTCACTGAGGTCAAATCCATCCACCGGCGGCTGTCCCCCACGAATGCTGGCGATCATCGTTTTTAGTCCGGCATCTTCCAGTACTTTCAGCGGATGCGTCAGCTCGGCCAGGAAAAAACCGGTCGGTACACCGGATGCACCTTTAATTGGATGGCTGGAGACAACACACAGCACGGGTTTATCTGCAGGTTTCATATCGGGCCTCACTTTTACTTTTTGAATTCAGCGGCAAAAAGATTTTCCCAGTTAATAAAGGAGCCAAGCGGAATGCACTCGAAGCTTAATAAGCCTGCTTTTGCCAGCGGAAATTCGGCCATGACGTTCACCGCTTCATCGACAGAGTCACATTCAAGAAAAATAGCGACGCCAGGTCTGTCCTGACGGAAGTAGATGTCGCGGATGAACCCGGATTTATACAATCCCCAGGCGTGCAGGGCTTCAGCGTTAAGGTGTGGAGCATATTTTTCCAGCGATGCTCCAGGTGCGGGGATATCCAGACATAAAATTCGCATCATAGTCTCCTGAACTCAGGTCGTTTTAGAAAGAGATAAAAGTATAAGAGGCGAATTTCATGAAGATTAGAGGAGCATTGACTTAAGCATCTTTAGACTGTACTTAATAATCTGGCGGAGATTGCTTAAGGAACACATTATGAATAATGCCCTGTATAACCAGATACGCATCTTTCAGAGCATTGCACGTGAGGGTAATATTTCGGCAGCCGCAAGAAAACTGGAAATTACGCCTCCTTCCGTCAGCAATGCGCTTAAGCTGCTTGAAGAGCATATTGGCCATCCGCTTTTTGTGCGTACGACCCGCCGTATTGATCTGACGGAAACCGGGCAGCTGTTGCTGGAACAGACCGCTGCGGCGGTGGAGTCGCTGGAAAATTCGCTTGAAAGCATTCGCGACCAGAATCAGGAGCCCTCTGGTATTGTGCGAATCACACTCTCGCGTTTTGCCTATTTGTTAATTCTTAAGCCTGCAATGGCGAAATTCTGTCAGCAATATCCGGGCATACAGCTGGAAATATCGGTCCATGACGGTACCGTGAATATCATCGAAGAGCGTTTTGATCTGGGGATCCGTTTTGGCGATATTCTTGAAGGCGGGGTGGTGGCGCGGCCGTTAATGAAACCCTTTCGTGAAGGATTATATGCATCCTCAGCTTATATCAGCGAGCATGGAATGCCTGAGGTGCCGGCAGACCTCAGTCAACACAAGCTGATTGGCTACCGTTTTATCACTAACAACCGCATCCTTCCGTTGCTCCTGAACGACCACGGAGAACAACTGACGGTTGAGATGCCCGGGCAGTTAATCAGTAACGATATCGATGTTATGGCTGACGGGATCCGTAACGGGCTGGGAATTGGACGCCTGTTTGAACCCATCTGGCAGTTACAGCCCGACAAGGAGCACTTTATCCCCGTGATGGAGTGCTACTGGAAAACCTACCCGCCAGTTTATCTCTATTATCCCAAAAACGCGGGTAAAACGAAAAGAGTGAAGACCCTGATTGATTTTCTGCTATCCGCTACGAGGCGATAAAGACGTTAACTCATTGTTCAGTATGGAGGCGCTATTTCACAACCCCAGCGGCCTGGCCTCCTGTATAAACTCAATCAGAAGACGAAGCCCGGTCGGCAGTTGCCGGCGGCTTGAATAATAGATATGAAAACCTTCCTCCAGCGGGGACCATTCCGTAAGCACCAGGCGGAGCCGCCCATCCTTGACATAGGGAGCAACGAGAGGCTCCGGAAAATACATCAGGCCAGCCCCGCCCAGTACGGCTACAAGGCCCGTTTCGGCATGATTGACCGTCACTGAGCCTGGCACTGTCATTTGGTATGTTTCGCCGTCTCGCTTAAGTTCCCAGCGATAAACCCGATCGTCGCCGAGACGATTGCTGATGCAGCGATGGCGTAATAAATCATCCGGATGTTCAGGCGTTCCGTAGCGTTCCAGGTAGTCGGGGGAGGCCGCGATAACCCAGCGAATATCGGCGGATAAACGCCGGGCAACCATGTCCTCCGGGACGGTGCCACCATAGCGGATACCGGCATCGAAGCCCGCATCAGTGACGTCAACCATACGGTTGCTGGCCACAATATCGATTTCAATATCGGGATAGCGATCCATAAAAGCGGGCATGACCGGCGCAAGCAAAAGATTTGCCGCTTCAACGGCGGCATTGATGCGGATACGTCCGGTAGGGGTATTGCGATACCGGTTAAGCGATTCAAGCGCGCCTTCTATGGAGTCGAAAGGCTGAAGAACAGACTGAACCAGTTCCTCACCAGCTGCCGTAGGGGTGACGCTCTTGGTCGTGCGATTAAGCAGGCGAACCCCGAGCCGGGTTTCCAGTCCCTTCAGGGCATGACTCAGCGCTGATGCACTGACGCCTAATTCAATTGCCGCACGGCTGAAGCTGCGATGACGTGCAATCGCCATGAAATAAATGAGATCGGCAACATCAGCTCTGCTTATTTGCATACAGAATAGTTTTCCTTGTGCGTTAAGACCCGAATGCGTTGATAAAGAAATGATATACACCTTAGACCGACCAGGGCTAATCCGTTGCTGAATTTTATTCACAAGTCCATCCACTCATGTCCTCTCACTGAACATGTTGTGCTTCGTTATTCTTGAAAATTATGCACTCTGGCTGGTGGGCCAGGGCGGAACATTCACCTAACGGAGCCGTTTATGAACTATACGCATCTTGGCCGCACTGGCCTGAAAGTCAGCCGCCTTTGTCTCGGAACCATGAATTTTGGTGACGTCACCGACGAGAAAACCAGTGCCCGCATTCTGGATGAAGCGCTTGAGGCGGGTATCAATTTCATTGATACAGCGGACGTGTATGGCACCGAACAATCCCCCGATATCCAGCAAGGCTCAGGGCTGTCCGAGGAAATTATTGGTCGCTGGCTTCAGCAGGGTGGCCGCCGTGACCGTATTGTTCTGGCGACGAAAGTCTATCAGCCTATGGGACCTGGTCCGAACGATCGCCGGCTTTCTGCTTACCATATTCGCAAGGCCTGCGAGGACAGTTTGCGACGTCTTAAGACCGACCATATTGACGTCTATCAGATGCATCACATCGATCGTCATACACCGTGGGAAGAGATCTGGCAGGCCATGGAACTGCTTGTTCAGCAGGGAAAGGTTCTTTATATCGGTAGCAGCAATTTCGCCGGCTGGGACATTGCGACTGCGCAGTCAGTCGCCACGGCCCGTCATTTCCTGGGCCTGGTCGCCGAGCAAAGTCTCTACAATCTGACTGCCCGAACTATTGAGCTGGAGCTCATTCCCGCATGCCGTCATTTTGGCCTGGGACTGATCCCCTGGAGCCCACTTGCCGGAGGGTTGCTTGGCGGCGTACTGAAAAAGATGGCAAGCGGGCGCCGAGCAAGGCCCGCGTTTGCCCGCCAAATTGAACAGTATCGTCCGCAGCTGGAAGCCTATGAAGGATTATGTGAGAACCTCGGCGAAACCCCTTCCGATGTGGCGCTGGCCTGGCTCCTGCAGAATCCTGTCGTTACCGCTCCACTGATTGGGCCTCGTACGGTGGAACAACTCCGGGAGGCGCTTCACGCAACGACAATCACCCTATCAGACGACACCATGAGCTGTCTCGACGAAATCTGGCCCGGCCCCGGGGGAGAAGCGCCCCAGGCTTATGCCTGGTAATGACCAAATGAATGAATCCTTACTTCGCTATAGGGAGTTCCAGTTTATGAGCAAGATGATGCATGACCAGCCTTCTGCTGCCGTACCCGCTTCCCGGGACCGGCGCAATTTTCTGATCGCCGGCGCCGGTCTGGCGTTGGCCGCAACCACCCTTGGCAGGAGCGGCGCCGTGATGGCGAAACCGGCTGGTCAGGACACGCCGAACGTCCCTGCGGATGCTGTTCCGGTGCAGAAGGAAACCTTACCCATGCGTAAACTCGGCTCGCTGGAGGTTTCCGGTATGGGACTCGGGTGCCTGCCGATGGTGGGGTATTACGGCGGTGGTCCGCGCGATCGTAAAGCCATGGTTTCGCTTATCCGGGCAGCCTTCGAACAAGGTATCACCTTCTTTGATACTGCCGAGGTGTACGGCCCCCATCTCAGTGAAGAATTTGTCGGGGAAGCACTGTCCCCCGTTCGCGATCGCGTGGTGATTGCCACCAAGTTCGGTTTCGGCGTTGAGGAGGGGAAGCCAACTTCCCTAAACAGCCACCCTGACCATATCCGCCGCGCCGTAGAAGGCTCACTAAAGCGTCTGAAAACGGACCACATCGATCTTCTTTATCAGCATCGCCCCGACCCGAATGTGCCGATCGAGGATGTGGCGGAAACCGTAAAGGCGCTGATCCAGGAGGGGAAAGTGAAACACTGGGGACTGTCGGAAGCGAGTGCCAGGACAATCCGGCGCGCACATGCGGTACTCCCTGTGACTGCAGTGCAGAGTGAGTATGCCATGTGGTGGCGGGAACCGGAGACGCGGATATTTCCGACGCTCGAAGAGCTGGGTATCGGTTTCGTACCTTACTGCCCGACCGCCCGCAGTTTCCTTGCCGGGGCAGTCAATCCAGATCAGCGGTTCGACAGCACAGATCGGCGGCATAACCTGCCACGCTTCCAGCCCGATGCCCTGGCCAAAAACATGGTGCTGCTTGAATTCGCGCAGTCCTGGGCCCGTCGCAAAAACACCACTCCGGTTCAGTTCGCGCTGGCCTGGGTAATGGCCCAGCGACCCTGGATTGTCCCTATCCCGGGTACGACGCAATATCCGCACCTGATAGAAAATAGCGGCGCACCGCAAGTCCGGTTGACGGACAGCGAGCTACGCGAAATCGATGCGGCGCTTGCCAAAATCCCATTGCAGGGCGGTCGCGCCGATCCGTTTACCGAAAGTCAGTTTGATAAAAGTTAATACCTGCTGTCACAGGGAGACTGCAGGTGAAGTCTCCCTCTGTATTATTGCCGGGGATAAACCACATGAATGGACTAAATCATAAAGCGCTTACATGCAGTGCCGTCCCCATACCGCCCTGGGAGCGTTCTCTTCAGGCCGTGGAGGCCCAGCCGTACTTCAGCGTTTCACAGGCGTCGCTCGTGCTCGAAGGGATCGTGTTCGATCGGAACAATAACCTGCTGTTTGTTGATGTGGCGACGGGGCGCGTGTTTAAGCTCACCCCGGAGCGGCAGCTTTCCATTGTCCTTAAGGAGAATACGCTCGGTGCTTCCGGCCTGGCGGTACACAAGGATGGACGGATCTTTATCGCCTCGGTGGGCGATATGCAGCGAGGTTCTGTTCGGGCTATCGAACCCAACGGCACCGGTGAGCAGATGATTGTTGCTCCTGATGCCGGATTTCTTGTCAACGACCTGGTCTTTGATAATCAGGGCGGATTTTATTTCACTGACAGCCGGGGAAATTCAGCCGATCCACAGGGTGGAGTGTTCTACGTTAGTCCCAATGTCGGGTCAATTCATGCCATCCTGCCTGGGCTCGCAGTCGGGAACGGCATAGCGATTGACCCTGACGGTACTCAGATATGGGCCACAGAACACGCTAAAAACAGGCTTCATCGCGTAAGACTGTCAGACGCCACCACGGTCGCCCCGTTTGGTTCAGTTGTTACCTATCAGTTCACCGGGCCGGCGCCAGACGGGGCCCGTGTCGACAGCGAAGGCAATGTATATGTGGCCATCTCAGGCCAGGGCCGCGTCATGGTCTTCAACCGCAACGGACTGCCGATTGGGCAAATTGTGCTGCCTGACCGCGACAAAGGCCATAACCTTAAATCGACAAGCCTGGCGATCCGCCCCGGGCATCGCGAGTTGTTTATTGTCGCCAACAGCGGGAGCGAACCTGGTGGAGCGATGATTTTTCGATCGGGCGCATTCGCGCCGGCACCGTTTCCCTTTTCACATCAGTGACCGGGAATGAGTGGTCTGGCAGACCCGGCAACGCCGGGCCAGGGCAGGGTGTTAACAGTTCTGGATTGCTGAAGGCGGCGTGAGGGAAGGCGGCGTATCCGGAAGCGGGGGAATGATCCCGTCAACGGGGTGCGGCAGATACTGTGCCTCGAGTTCTATGATTTCGGCATCGCTCAGAGAAAAGTCCAGCGCGCTGATAGCCGTGGAAAGATGTTCTGGTTTCGTTGCGCCAATGATCGGTGCTGTGATGACGGATTTTGATAACAGCCAGGCAATTGCAACATGAGCTCTTGGCACCGCGTGCTTTTCGGCAATGCTGGCAACAACATCAATAACGGGCTTATCCAGAAGGGCTGCGTTCTCATACATTTTTAACGCAAAGGCATCGTTTTGCGTTCGTCGGGACGTGACACTCCAGTCGCGCGTGAGCCTGCCGCGTGCCATCGGACTCCAGGGGATCACCCCAATGCCCTGGTCTTCACACAGGGGCAGCATCTCGCGCTCTTCTTCCCGGTAAAGCAGGTTGTATTGCGGTTGCATCGTGATAAATCGGGTCCAGCCGTTACGCTCAGCGGTATGCTGCATTTTTGCAAAGCGCCAGGCTTCCATAGAAGATGCGCCGATGTAACGTACTTTTCCTGCTTTAACGAGGTCATGCAGAGCCTCCATGGTCTCTTCAACAGGCGTGGAGTGGTCAAAGCGGTGAATCTGAAAGAGATCCACATAATCCATGCCTAAGCGCATCAGGCTATCGTCAATAGACTGAAAAATGGCCTTGCGGGAAAGAAACCCGGTATTGGGTGAGTTGCGCCACGGAAAGAAGGTCTTTGTCGCTACAACGATCTCGTCACGTCTGGCCATTTCTCTCAGCGCTTTTCCAGTAATCTCTTCAGAACTTCCGCCTGAGTAGATATTCGCGGTATCAAAAAAATTAATGCCGGCTTCAAGCGCCTGGCGAATGAGCGGACGTGACGCCTTTTCATCCAGGGACCAGGGTTGAGGCAACCGTTCAGGTTCGCCATAGCTCATACAACCGAGACAAAGACGGGAGACGTTCAACCCGCTACGACCCAGATTCACATACTTCATTCGGTGTTCCTTCTTTTATTGCCAGCAATTCTGTATGTGACAGGGTATTGCACTGGTATGAAGGGAACCAGCATGCGCCATTGAATGGTGTTATGAGTTTTTTTCACAAGTAGTCGACAATGGAATTAAAATCGAAGTACAGTCCCGACAAAGTAACATCGGTGATCGCATCAAACATCCCTGCTTTCATAATGCGCTATCGGTAACAAAATCTCCATGGGCTGTTAACACTTATTAATATCTCAAGTATAGTTGGGATTCATATGTTAAATTTGGTGGCTATATGGACCTAAAAATTCTACGTTACTTCCTGACCGTTTCAAACACTAACAATATTACCAAGGCTGCGGATTTGCTACACATTACGCAGCCAACATTAAGTCGCCAGCTAATAATGCTTGAACAGAGCCTTGGTGTGGAGTTGTTCGAAAAAAATGGCAGGGCAATGACCCTCACACCAGAAGGTAAATTATTAAAGAGTCGCGCCAGAGATATTTTGGATCTTGCTGCACTAACAATAAAAGAACTAACCGAAAAGAATGTTTTAGTTTCTGGTGAAGTTACCATTGGAATAGTGGAGTCACAGGGTAGCGAATTACTTTTAGACTTAATTAAACCCTTCTCTTTATCTTACCCTAACGTCAGGTTTAACTTCTATTCTGGCATAACAGAATATATCATCAAAAAAATGGATGAAGGAGAGGTTGATATTTGTGTGTTATTAGACCCGGTTGATACATTAAGTTATAACGTCATAAGATTACCCACATATGAAGAATGGGGTGTGCTGCTACCCGTCGACGATCCTTTAGCCAAAAAGGAAAAAGTTGAAATGAAAGATCTGATCCATCAGCCACTGATGCTTCCAGCGAGGCCTTCTGTTATTAATGAAATAGAAAACTGGTTTGGCCGCTCGAAATATCATATTAATATATTAGGAACCTACAACAGTCTTGTCATACCTATTCAAAGCGTCAGGAAAGGTATTTGTTACGTGGTATGTATTGATAGCCCACTTGTACGTAATGTGAATGGATTAACTTTTCGGCAGTTTAACCCGATAAGACGTACACAAAGCCTGGTTCTATGGAAAAAAGGCCGTATATTTAATACCGCAACAGATTTATTTGTTAAAACGATTTCACGTTATCTGAACCAACCTGAATACTAATAGCCATCGTCTAATGATTAATGTCAGGGGGATTTAACCGGACAAACAGCCAAAACATGAACTCTTTATCTTCATTATAGTTGTGATATCCATCACATTATTTAAAGGAGGTTGAATTCTTATGCTGTAAAAGTAGCATCTGGATCGCGTTTTATGATTATGGACATACTGAAATCGACCAGTAACAGTAGTTTATGTAAAAGCGAAAAAAACAAACCCGATGATTATCAAGAGGTTTTGTTGCTGTGTCATTACGATTACCATGCCTGTGAGGCATAGTAATGCATAGTTTAAAGGTATTTGATTCAATATTTTTCAACTGTTAGATTCCCAGCATCAAAAACTGGAGAATCTTAATGAGCGGTAAATACCATAATCTGATAACCTCTATAATTTCTCATATTGGCGGGATTGGGAATGTAAAAGATTTAACCCATTGCCAAACTCGGTTGAGATTTGTTTTGGTTGATAATAATATTGACATTGCTAAATTGAAATCCCTTGAAGGGGTAATCAATGTCATTATGAGTGGAGGTCAGTGCCAGGTGGTTGTCGGCACTCATGTTAAGGATGTTTTTGATGCATTTAATGACGCGTACCCAGCACGCAGCTCCAGCAGTTCTAATATATCCACATCGAAGAATAGAAAAATAAGTTTAAGTTCAGTTATGGACTTTATCTCTGGAACATTCAACCCTCTCATACCCGCTATTTCCGGGGCAGGGATGGTAAAAGCATTGCTGGCTTTACTTGTCGTGTTTAACCTTATTGGTAAGGAAGAGAAGACCTATGTAGTTATAAACTTTATGTCTGACGCTGTTTTTTACTTTTTGCCAATTTTACTTGCCTATAATGCGGCATCAAAATTAAAGTGCAATCCAATACTTGCCGCAGTGCTTGGTGGTATTTTACTTCATCCTCAATTTGTCCAGTTACGATTGACAGGCGATCCAATAGAGATTTTTGGGTTGCCTGTTAGGCTCGTAAACTATGGTTCCTCTGTTGTTCCAATTTTACTCATTGTTTGGCTACAGTCATTTGTTGAACGTTTTTTGAATACAATAGTGCCTAATGCCATCAAGATTATCTTTGTCCCTATGTTGACTCTGATGTTTGTCGGTATTATAGGGTTAACGCTGCTTGGTCCACTGGGAGGGTATATTGGAGATTATATTGCATTAGCTTTTGTGGGTTTACAATCTGTCGGTAGTTGGACAGTGGTTTTCCTTGTAGCAACACTTTGGCCAATATTAGTTATGTTTGGCATTCATTTTAGCATTACGCCACTTTCTATTGCACAACTTACAACATTAAAAGTCGAAAATATTATTGGTCCAGGTGCGATGATAGCCAATATCAGTCAGGCCGTTGCTGCGCTGGTTGTTGGTTTTAGAACTCAGGAGAATACTACTCGTCAAATCGCACGTTCTTCAGGAATCACTGCACTAATGGGGATTACAGAGCCTGCACTCTATGGTGTAAATTTACCAAAAAAATACCCGTTAATCGCTTGTATGACAGGAGCCGCTTGCGGTGGTTTATATGCCGGGATTACAGATGTGTATCGTTATGCCGTGGGATCATCGGGACTTCCAGCCCTGCCTTTATATCTTGGCGAGAACCTGTGGAACATCTTTAATATTCTTATTGCATTACTTATTTCCGTTATAGTAACGGCTATCCTTACCTATATTCTTAGTCTGAAATACGAACCGGCTTTAGTGTGTACCGGTAATGCTGAAGCACCTGCAGAATCGCACATTTCAGCAGAAAAAAATAATATAGAAGGGATAATGAATCCAATAAAAGGGAATGTAATCCCATTAGAAGAAGTAGAGGATGAAGTTTTCTCTTCCGGTGCCCTTGGAAAAGGATTAGCCATCGTTCCTGTTGAAGGAAAGGTATTGGCACCATTTGACGGTACCGTTGTTTCAGTTTTCCCGACTTTACATGCTATCTGTCTGGAATCAAATAATGGTGTTGAATTATTGATCCATGTAGGTATTGATACCGTGTCATTGAAAGGGGCGCCCTTTAAGTCTTACATTGAAAAAGGACAGAAGGTGACTTCAGGACAACTCATGATTGAATTTGATATTGGGGCGATTAGCGCAGCCGGTCTTTCTCTGCACACCCCTGTTATTATTACTAATCTTGAAGAAACTTCAGAGCTTGAATATACACAAGACCAACACAAGGTAATTGACGCCACGAAAAAGATAATGAGCGTCAAGTTATAAATGTATTCCGAATCAATAATATTAAGGGCTTAATATGCTATACAAAAATCTTAAAGTTTTTCCGGATGAATTTTTATGGGGAGCATCGACTTCAGCTTTCCAGGTTGAAGGAGGGTGGAATTGCGATGGCAAAGGTCCTTCGGTCCAGGATGCCCTTGGTGCCCGGCATGCTGACATTACCGATTTTACTGTAGCGAGCGATCATTATCATCGCTATAAAGAAGACGTTCGTTTATTTGCTCAAATGGGATTAAAAAGTTATCGTTTTTCAGTTTCATGGTCGAGAGTATTGCCTCAGGGGCAAGGTGAAATAAACGAGAAAGGGGTTGATTTCTATAATAATTTAATTGATGAGCTGTTGCGTTACAATATAGAGCCTATATTGACTCTGTATCACTTTGACTTGCCATTGAAACTTGAAGAGCAAGGTGGATGGAGTTCAAGAAAAACCATTGATGCATTTATAGAATACGCGAGATTGATATTTGATCGTTTTGGTGACCGGGTAAAATATTTTTTAACTATAAACGAACAAAACGTAATGATTTTACACGGTAATGCCATTGGAAAAAAACATAACAGCAAAAAACACGCTTACCAGGAAGCACACCATATGTTTGTAGCACAGGCAGCAGTGATGAAACTGTGCCACGAACGTGTGCCTGAGGGTAAGATTGGACCAGCACCAAATATTATATCGGTATACCCAGCGTCCTGCCATCCAGAGGATATTATTGCAGCAGACAACTGGATGGCAATTCGTTGTTGGCTTTATCTTGATATGGCAGTTTATGGCCAATATAACAGCCTTGCCTGGTCATATTTATGTGATCGAGGTTATCAGCCTGATGTCCTGGAGGGAGATGATGAAATACTGAAGAATGCTAACCCTGATTTCATTTCTATTAATTATTATGCCACAATGACGGTCAGTGCGAGTCGTAATGATGGTCATGATATTACCTTCCGCGAAGGTGATCAGCAGATCACCTATGGTGAGGAAGGTATTTATCGGGCAGCAGTTAACCCTTATCTCGAGAAAACAGATTATAACTGGCTGGTCGACCCTATAGGTTTTCGCACGACTTTAAGAGCCGTATGGGATAAATATCGATTACCCATCATGATCTCTGAAAATGGGTTAGGTCAACATGATTGTCTTGTAAATGGTAAAATTGATGATCAATACCGCATTGATTATTTACAAAAGCATATTGAACAAATGCAGCTTGCAATAACCGATGGTGTAGAAATTTTCGCTTATTGTCCCTGGGCCGCTATAGACTTAATCAGCACCCATCAAGGCTATGGCAAGCGGTATGGATTTATATATGTTGATCGTGATGAATTTGATCTTAAAGAGCTCGCCAGAATCCCGAAAAAAAGCTTCTGGTGGTATAAAGATGTGATTAGCAAGAATGGCTTGTCCAGGCCCTGAATTATTTATTTGATTAATTATAAAGTATACCCCATCTGGTTAACCTAAAAATTAGATGGGGGGATGCTGTTTATCTTTTATTTAACAGATGATAGTGTTCATAAATACTTATTGTTAACGCTTGGCAAACAACAATAAAATCAAAATCACAAGGGTACTAATTGATGGCAATCAAGAACAGCCTTACAAAGCTTATATGTATTTCTGCACTTCTACTAGTTAATGCTTATGCTATTTCTGCACCGACTCTTTCGCCGGAGGATATTGATGCAATTGTTCGGAAGTTAAAGGAAAAGTTATCGAACGACGATAAGTTAAAATTCAAAGAGAATGACAACAAAAAATTAATTGCGAATAAAATAACGACAGGTGAACCATTATCCGCCTCGACGAATGAGGCAGGTACATTTAATAATATGTCGGATAGTGAATTCCACGATCTTGCGTTAAAGATTAAGAAGGAAATAGGGTTTAATTATTCCGGTTATTTTCGTGCAGGAATGGCAACAACAACCAATGGTGGTCCGAAAGACTATGCCATTGGTAGTCTTGGACGATATGGTAATGAAAACACGGGGTGGTTTGATCTCACCTTTACACAGCGAGTGTTTAAAGATCAAACTAGAGAGGCTGAAGCAATCGTTACTCTGGACGGTAATGTTAGCCAGTCAAATTCCAGTGGATGGTTCGATACACCCTCTGAGAAGGGCAGTTATCTACAATTTTCAGATATGTATCTAAAAACCACGGGTTTTATACCACCAATTCCTGATGCAATATTGTGGGTTGGTAAGCATAAAATTGCTAAAAGAGAACTCCAGATGCTTGACTGGAAATATCATAATGCAGTAACCGCAGGCGGTGTAGGCTTAGAAAATATCACATTGCCTGTTGGTAGTTTGGATATTGCATTACAACGTCAGGATAAGGATGCTGCTGATGAAACAGTCAACACGAATTTCATTGATTTTCGTTATAATAAAATACCTGTATCTCATAATAAGACATTGGAAATAGATGGTAAATATCATATGGCAAATAAAACAGATAGCCAGAATGATATCGAATTTAAAGATGCTGCAATGGGAACTATCACTTTAACCACACAACATGATGATGGTGGTTTCAATGAATTTGGGTTTCAACTTGGTAATAATTCGATTGCTAGTAGCATGGCTAAAATAAATGACTCAGAACCGGGCTATTTGTATATACCAGGCAGTGCCAGTGGCTATACATGGCGCTTTATCACACAAGGGGAAAATTATTTATCCCCCAATATAATAATGGCCAGCACAGTAGTTGCTGGGATGGCTAAAAATATTCATACCATTGAAGATAAACATCCACACTCTGACTCGGAATTTTTGCGTGCAGTGGTTCGGCCAGCCTGGATTTGGGATCAGTATAATCAAACAGGAATAGAGTTGGCTTATTTTAATCAAAGAAATACTAATATCGACGGAACTCTTCGAGAATCAGGCTATAAAGCAACAGTTTATCATGCACTTAAAGTTGCAAATAGCATGTTAAAATCACGCCCGGAAATTCGCTTCTATACCACCTATATGGATGCAATTCATAACGAAATTACTAATTTCAGTTTCAATGACGATAAAAGCCGTCAGTTAAGCTTTGGCGTTCAGGCAGAATTGTGGTGGAGATGAACGGCCTATATATTTTATCACATTTTTATAACAATGATTATTCACTGTAAAAATTCACTGGCCATCCAATACATCCGATAATTGAATGGAGGCCAGTCTCTTAACAGAAGGTAACCGGCATCATGTAACTCAGTAGCCAGCCGTTCGTGGTAAACACCGGTGGCCTCCATCACCACATGAACATCTTCCGGACCGCAGTGCTGGAGCCTGAGCCAGCGAAGTATATTTTCAACTGAATTGCCCATGTCGTGCCAGAAGCGTAACTAATAACGCCAGAAGCCCTCAAATATTGATGCTTCGTTTCGCCAGGATGCTTACACTTACACCCAAACCAAAAAAAGCCCCTGCGTACAAGCAGGGGCAAGCCATGTCAGAGCTTATTTTTTATTAGTTAAATACCATCCCGCCGTCGATCAGCAATGACTGACCGGTCATGTAATCAGAATCCGGGCTGGCAAGATAGGAGACGCAGGCGGCGACATCTTCCGGCTCGGATAGCCGACCGAGGGTGATGCGTTTGGCGAACTCGGCGGTACCGTAGCCCAGCGGTTTACCGGCGGCTTCTGACACCTGGCGGTCAATTTCGGCCCACATCGGCGTTTTGACAATCCCCGGGCAGTAGCCGTTGACCGTGATGCCCAGCGGCGCGAGGTCGCGAGCGGCGGTCTGGGTTAAGCCGCGCACCGCGAATTTACTGGAGCTATACACCGCCAGCTCCGGGTTGCCGACGTGGCCGGCCTGGGAGCAGGCGTTGATGATTTTCCCGCCGTGCCCCTCTTTCTTAAAGGCTTCGACCGCCGCCTGAATGCCCCAGATCACCCCTTTGACGTTGATGTTGTAGACTTTATCGACAATTTCCGGGGTAATGGACTCGATCGGCGTGGACGGCGCCACGCCGGCGTTGTTGACGATGACGTCGAAGCCGCCCAGCGTTTTGCGCGCCTGTTCGACGGCGGCGAACACCTGATCGCGGTCGGAGACATCCACTTTCACCGCCATGGCGCGGCCGCCGGCCTGGTTGATTTCGGAGGCGACCGCTTTGGCGGTGGCGTCGTTATAATCGGCAATGGCCACGGCAAATCCATCCTTCACCAGACGAAGGGCGATAGCTTTACCAATCCCCTGGCCGGCGCCGGTAACAAGTGCGACTTTTTTCATTTTCCTTTCCTTATTGTGATGACTTACAGAATCTGACTCAGATGCAGCTGGCCCATCAGCAGCGGGTTATCGCGATAATCCACCGGAATGGCCACCACCGCCGGGCCGTCGACGTCCATCGCCGCGCGCAGGGTCGGCTCCAGCGCCTCGGCGCTTTCCACGGCAAACCCTTTGGCGCCGAAGGACTCGGCATAGGCTTTAAAATCCATCGGCCCGAACTCGACGCCGGACAGGCGCTGATATTTTTTCTCTTCCTGGATGGCCACCATGTTGTAGCCGTTATCGACCCAGATCAGGTGCAGCACGTTGGCTTTCAGGCGGACAGCGGTCTCCAGCTCCATGCTCGACTGCAGGAAGCCGCCGTCGCCGGAGACGGAGACCACTTTGCGCTCAGGATTGACCAGCCAGGCGCCGATGGCCCAGGGCAGGGCGACGCCCATGGTCTGCTGGCCGTTGGAGATCATCACCTGACGGGCGCGGAAGCTGTACAGGTAGCGGGCAATCCAGATATGGAAGCTGCCCATGTCCACGGTCAGCGTGACGTCGCTGTTGACGATATCCTGCATGGCGCGAACGATGCGCAGCGGATGCAGAGCAAACTGATTCAGCTGCGCGCCGCGGCGGTCCAGCAGTTCGCGCTGGTGCTGGCGGTCGCGGAGGATCTCCGCCGCCTGCGGGGAGAGCACCAGCCGGCGATCGATATTTTGCGCCAGCTTGTTGAGGGTGCCGGCGATATCGCCCACCAGCTCGACGTCCGGGGTGTAGTTGCGCTCTTCATAGGCGGGCAGGACGTCGATATGCACCAGCGTCGCGTTGCCGCTGTTCCACATCGCCGGTTCATATTCCACCGGGCTGTAGCCGATGCAGATCACCAGGTCGGCGAGCTGCAGCAGACGGTCCCCGGCCTGGTTGTTAAACAGCCCGACCCGGCCGGCGAAGCGAGAGAAGTTATCCTGATTCACCGCCCCGGCGGCCTGATAGGTGCTGGTGACCGGAATATGGCTGGCCTCCAGCAAACGGCGCAGCGCCGCGCTGTTCTCCGGCTGGCTGGCCATCAGGCCGAGCAGGAAGATCGGGTTTTTCGCCTGAGCGATAAGCTTCGCCACCTGGTCGATGGCGGCATCCGGCGCGGCGCCCATCTGCGGGGCCCCGCTGGCCGGCAGTACTTTGCCGCTGACCGGGCCATCGACCACATCCTGCGGCAGGCTGACGAAAGCGCTGCCCGGGCGGCCCTGCTCGGCGGCGCGGAAGGCGTTGGAGACCACTTCCGCCAGCGCGTCCGGCGCGGTCACCTCGACGGCGTATTTCGTCACCGGGCTGAACATCGCCACCGTATCCATACTCTGGTGGACCTGTTTGGCTTTATCGGCGCGTTTCACCGCGCCGCCCAGGGCCACCACCGGGTCGCCTTCGCTGTTGGCGGTGGCCATACCGGTGATCAGGTTGGAGCAGCCCGGGCCGGAGGTGACCAGCGCCACGCCGGCTTTACCGGTAATGCGCCCGACGGCGGCGGCCATAAACGCGGCGTTGGCTTCGTGGCGTACCGGAATAATGCGAATGGAGGAATCCAGCAGTGAGTCGAATACCTTGTCGATTTTGGCGCCAGGGATACCGAACACCTGACGTACCCCCTGGGCTTCCAGCTGGCTGACGACGAGATCGGCGCCGTGCGCCCACTGGCGTACCGGATACTGTTTGTCCATGTGACCCCCTTAACTTTCTACGGAACGGATGGCGGCATCGAGATTATCGGGATGCAGATTGGCCTGCAGGAACGCGCTGTCGGCGGGCAGGTCGATCATCAGCTTGTGAATTTCGCCGAAGGTCAACACCCCGTGGTCGAGCTGGTAATCCAGCAGGTGACCGCCGCCTTTGCGGTCATCGGTAATAAAGTGCTCGTGATACCCGGCGACGTTGATCCCCTGCATATGCTGCGGGGTACGGAAGCCGACCAGTACCCCTTCGCGCTGGTTAAAGCGGAACACCGGCTGATCGTCGAGGACGTCGGTCATCGCCCGGTACGGCGGCGTCTGGCGAGGCACGGTGCGGGTATGGGCATGGCGGAAATGGCCATCGATGCGCAGGGCGCAGAACAGGTTGTCAGAGGGAATTTGCTGGTCGATCACCTCGTGCAGCTGCTGGCGGCTCACCGGGTGGTCGAAGGTTTTCCGGTACTGCGGCTGGAACCAGGTCATCACCGCGAACGGCGTTTTCTGCTCCGGCTGCGCTTTGCGCGCGCTGCCGTCGGCCCGCAGCTGATAGACCTGACTGCTAAAAGCGATCAGCTCCCCGTCCAGCTCATTAAAGGTGCCGAGACCGAAATCGCCGTGCTTCAGCAGGTCGGCGATGGTGGTGCTCCCTTCGTAAACCCCGCTTAGCAGGGCGCTCATGAGCGATGTCTGATAGAGCACGCTCTCGGGATGCTGCGCGGAAAACGCCCGCAGGGTTTCGCATAGACTCTCTTCGCAGGTGCATTCAGCAGAATGATTCATATACCACTTCCTCGTTCAACAAATATAAGAAAGGTTAAATAAATGTTGACCCGATTCAGCTCACAGTTCCAATATAGAAACCATGCTGGTTTGAGACGTTTTCGATATGGAACTTCGTTATCTTCGCTATTTTGTCGCCGTCGCCAGGACGCGGCACTTCACCCAGGCCGCCAAGGAACTGGGTATTTCACAGCCTCCGTTAAGTCAGCAAATTCAGCGGCTTGAGCGCGAGGTGGGGACCCCGCTGTTTCGGCGTTTGACCCGCGGGGTGGAGCTCACCGAGGCCGGTGAGTCGTTCTATGAGGATGCCCGTCAGATCCTCGCCATGAGCGATGCGGCGCTGGAGAAGGCCAAGGGCATTGCCCGCGGGATGAACGGCAGCCTGTCGCTAGGCATTACCAGTTCTGATGCTTTCCACCCGCAAATCTTCACGCTGCTGCACCGTTTTCAGCTCGACCACCCCGGGGTGACCCTGCACCAGATGGAAGACAACATGGCCAATCTGATGACCGCCCTGAGCGAGGCCGAGCTGGATATTGCCTTCGTCCGTCTGCCGTGCGAGAGCAGTAAGGCCTTTAATCTGCGGATTATCGATGAGGAGCCGATGGTTATCGCGCTGCCGCGCGATAACCCGCTGGCGACGCAGCCGACCCTGGCCCTGGAGCAGCTGCGCGACGTGGCGCCGATCCTCTTCCCGCGGGAAGTGGCTCCGGGGCTGTATGAGCTGGTGTACAACAGCTGCCTGCGCGCCGGCATCGATATGGAGCGCGCCTGGCAGTCGTCGCAGATTTCGTCGTCGCTGAGCATGGTCAATGCCGGGTTCGGCTTCGCGCTGGTCCCGCAGTCGATGACCTGCATCCAGCAGCCGAACGTCAGCTATCACCCGCTCAGCGGGGCGCCGCTGAAGACCGATATCGCCATCGCCTGGCGGCGCTTCGAGCGCTCGCGCACGGTGAAACGCTTTCTGGCGATGTTCTGATCTTCGCGACGCCTGCGGCTTACTGCGCCACCCAGCCGCCGTCCATGTTCCACGCCGCGCCGCGCACCTGGGCGGCGGCGTCGCTGCACAGGAACAGCGCCATTTCGCCCAGCTGCTGCGGGGTGACAAACTCCCCGGAAGGCTGTTTTTCCGCCAGCAGCTGGGCGCTGGCCTGCTCCGGGTCGACCCCCTCGGCGATGCGCTTATCGATCTGCTGCTGCACCAGCGGGGTCAGCACCCAGCCGGGGCAGATGGCGTTGCAGGTGATGCCGCTGCGCGCGGTTTCCAGGGCCACGGTTTTGGTCAGGCCGACCACCGCGTGCTTGGCGGCGACATAGGCCGATTTCTCTTTCGACGCCACCAGGCCATGCACTGAGGCAATGTTGATGATGCGCCCCCAGTTGCGCTGGCGCATGCCCGGCAGCGCCAGGCGGGTGGTGTGGAAGACGCTGGAGAGATTGATCGCGATGATGTCGTTCCATTTGTCCACCGGGAACTGCTCCACCGGGGCCACGTGCTGGATGCCGGCGTTATTGATCACGATATCGACGCCGCCGAAGGTGCTTTCGGCATAGCGCATCATCGCCTCGATCTGCCCGACGTCGCGGAGGTCGGCGTCGTGATAGCCGGGGATCTTGCCCAGCGCGGCGACTTCAGCCCGGGCGTGGCTGCTGTCGCCGAAGCCATTGAGCACCAGCTGGGCGCCTGCCTGCGCCAGCACTTTGGCGATCCCTAAGCCGATGCCGCTGGTGGAGCCGGTGACCAGCGCTGTTTTACCGTTTAAATTCATCATATTTCTCCTTCAGTCGGGTCTCAGACAATGCCGGTCACATAGAACGTGGCAATGACAAACAGTACCGCGAGGCTTTTGATCACCGTGATGGCGAAAATGCCGCCGTAGGCCTGGCGATGGCTCAGGCCGGTGATCGCCAGCAGGGTGATCACCGCCCCGTTATGCGGCAGGGTATCCATGCCGCCGCTGGCCATGGCGGCGACGCGGTGCAGGACCTCCAGCGGAATATTGGCGGCGTGGGCGGCGGCGACAAAGGTCTCGGACATCGCCGCCAGGGCAATGCTCATTCCCCCGGAGGCCGAGCCGGTGATCCCGGCCAGCACCGTGACGCTGATCGCCTCGTTTAACAGCGGATTGGGAATAGCCGCGAGGGCTTTCGACAGCACCAGGAAACCCGGCAGGGCGGCGATAACCGCGCCGAAGCCATACTCAGAGGCGGTGTTCATCGCCGCGAGAATAGCCCCGCCCACCGCCGTCCGGCTTCCTTCCGCCAGCCGGCCGCGAATATTGCGGTAGCCGCAGACCAGTACCAGCACAATGCCGGAGAGCAGCGCCGCCTGTACCGCCCAGATGGCGGTGATTTTCCCCACCTCGGTGACCACAGGCTTCGCCAGACCCGGGAGGGTGAGCTCATGGCTGGCGCCGTACCACTGCGGGATCCAGTGGGTAAACAGCAGATTCAGCACCCCCACCAGCAGCAGCGGGGCGATAGCGATCAGCGGATGCGGCAGGTTGATGTCATCCGGGGTCTCCGGCTCATTTTGCAGGTCGGTCCCATAGCCTTCGCCGCTGGCCTGCGCTTTGCGGCGCTGGCGCTCCAGCCACAGCAAACCGAAGAGGATAATGAACAGCGAGCCGATAAGCCCCAGCCACGGGGCCGCCCAGGCGTTGGTGCCGAAGAAGCTGGTGGGAATAATATTCTGGATCTGCGGCGTGCCGGGCAGGGCGTCCATGGTAAACGAGAAGGCCCCGAGGGCGACGGTGGCTGGGATCAGCCGTTTGGGGATCCCGCTCTGGCGAAACAGCTCGGCGGCGAAAGGGTAGACGGCAAAGGCCACCACAAACAGCGATACCCCGCCGTAGGTCAGCAGGGCGCACACCAGCACGATCACCGGGATCGCATGGCGGCGTCCAAGGATGCGGATGGCGGCGGCGACAATCGACCGCGAGAATCCCGACAGCTCAATCAGCTTGCCGAATACCGCGCCCAGCAGAAACACCGGGAAATAGAGCTTCACAAAGCCGACCATTTTTTCCATAAACAGGCCGGTAAAGGCCGGGCCGACCGCGCCCGGGTCGGTGAGTAGCACCGCGCCGAGGGCGGCGATCGGCGCAAAGAGGATCACGCTGTATCCACGGTAGGCTGCCAGCATCAGTAATGCCAGCGCGGCCAGGGCTATTATCACACTCATCACGACGTCTCACTCTCATTGTTATTGTAGGGGTACAGAACGAGATACTAGGGTTTCAGGGCGAAGCGCAGCTGGTGTTCCCGGCGCGACTGGATGCGCTGGCGCCGGGCCTCGTCCCAGCGGTAAAAGCCTTGCCCGCTGCGGGCGCCGGTGTCGCCTCGCGCTACTTTCTCCGCCACCAGCGACATCATCTCGGTGCCGCTGGCCAGCTGCGGCAGCAGGTGCTGGCAGATATCCTGGACCGTCGCCAGGCCGGTCATGTCCGCTGCCTCCAGCGGGCCGACCATCGCATAGCGGCGCCCCAGCGAGGCGCGCATCACCTGGTCCACCACCTCCGGGGACGCGATGCCGCTGTGGACGATATGCAGCGCTTCGCGCAGCAGGGCGAACTGCAGCCGGTTGCCGACAAAGCCCGGCGCGGCGCGGTTGAGCACCACCGCTTCCAGCGCGCAGGCGGCGCAAAAGTCGCTCACCTGGCGCGCCAGATGAGGCAGGGTGGCGCTCCCGGGCACCACTTCCACCAGCGGGATCAGGTGCGGCGGATGCCAGAAATGGGCGATCAGTAGCCGTTCCGGGAGGCGCATGCCCTGCGCCAGCTGATCCGGCGGCAGGCCGCTGGTGTTGCTGGCGATAATCGCCTCGTCGGCGATCAGCGTTTCCAGTTCGGCATACAGGGCGTGCTTCAGCCCCAGCCGTTCGGGGATCGCTTCAATCAGCAGCGTGGCGTCCGCCAGCGCTTGCAGCGCCGGGGTAGGGGTTAAACGGCTCAGCACGGCGTCGCGGTCGGCGGGAGCCTGCTGACCGCTCGCCTCCAGCTCGCGCAGGATAGCGCTGGCCACCGCCGGAACCTCAGCGAGACGCTGCGGGTCGGTGTCATACAGGCGGACGGCGTGACCGTGACGGGCGAAATGGCAGGCGATACCGACGCCCATCAGTCCCGCGCCGAGTACCGCCAGGCGTGGTGTAAACATAGTGGCTCCTGTTAACGTTGTAGGGTCATGGCGATGCCCTGGCCGCCGCCGACGCACAGGGTTGCCAGCCCTTTGCTGGCGCCCCGGCGCTGCATCTCATGCACCAGGCTGACGAGGATCCGGCAGCCGGAGGCGCCGATGGGATGGCCCAGGGCGATGGCGCCGCCGTTAACGTTGACCTTCTCGCTGTCCCATTCGAGCAGCTGGCCGACGGCCAGCGCCTGGACGGCAAAGGCCTCGTTGGCTTCGATCAGATCCACCTCGTCCAGCGTCCAGCCGGCGCGCTGCAGCGCCTGGCGGCAGGCGCTCACCGGGCCGATGCCCATCACCGACGGGTCGACCCCGGCGACCGCCGCGCTGACAATGCGCGCCAGCACCGGCAGCCCAAGCTCGTGCGCTTTATCGACGCTCATCAGCAGGACCGCCGCAGCGCCGTCGTTCAGCGATGAGGCATTCCCGGCGGTGACGCTGCCGTCAGCCGGGCGAAACGCCGGGCGCAGCTTGGCCAGCTGCTGCTCGCTGGTCTCCGGGCGCGGTTGCTCATCGTCGGTCACGACACGCGGAGGTTTTTTGCCCTGCGGGACGCTGACCGGGACGATCTCCTCGCGAAAGCGTCCGGCGGCGATAGCGGCCGCCGCTTTGCGCTGGGAGCTGGCGGCGAAGGCGTCCTGGCGCTCGCGGCTGATGTCGAAGGCGTCGGCAAGGTTCTCGGCGGTAATGCCCATGTGGTAGTCGTTAAAAGCGTCCCATAGGCCGTCCTGGATCATGCTGTCCTGCAGGCTGGCATGGCCGAAACGCAGGCCGTCGCGGGCGCCATTCATCAGATAGGGAGCATTGCTCATGCTCTCCTGGCCGCCGGCGATAACGATCTCGGCGTCGCCGCAGCGGATCGCCTGCACCGCCTGCTGAACCGCTTTCAGCCCTGAGCCGCACACCAGATTGACGGTGACCGCTGGAGTGTCCACCGGCAGGCCGGCCCGCAGCGCGGTCTGGCGCGCCGGGTTCTGCCCGCAGCCGGCGGTGAGCACCTGGCCGAAAATCAGTTCATCGACCGCTGCGGCGGGCAGCTGGCAGCGTTCAAGCAGGCTGCGCACCACTGCCGCGCCGAGGTCGACGGCGGAAAGCGGGGCGAAGGCGCCGCGAAAGCTGCCGACCGGGGTGCGTACGGCAGCAACTATGGCAATATCGGTCATGGTCTCTCCTTAGCTGAAGCGCATTTCGCGCACGTCGTCGGCGACGATCAGCCGTCCCGCCGTTTTACGCATCACTTCGTCGGGGCTGACCCCCGGGGCCACTTCGCGCAGGACAAACGCCCCGTCGACAATGTCCAGCAGGGCCAGGTCGGTGAGCACCCGGCGAATGCAGCCCACGCCGGTGAGCGGCAGGGTGCACTGCGGCAGCAGTTTGGATTCACCGTTCTTTGAGGCGTGGGTCATCACCACGATGATGTTCTGCGCGCCGGCCACCAGGTCCATGGCGCCGCCCATCCCCTTGACCATTTTTCCGGGGATCATCCACGAGGCGATATTCCCTGCGACGTCGACCTCAAAGGCGCCAAGAACCGTAAGATCGACGTGGCCGCCGCGGATCATGGCGAACGACTGGGCCGAATCGAAGATCGCCGCCCCGGTTTGCGCGGTGACGGTCTGTTTGCCGGCGTTGATCATGTCGGCGTCGAGGGTTTCCTCATCGGGAAACTCGCCCATCCCCAGCAGGCCGTTCTCCGACTGGAGCATCACTTCAATGCCGGCGGGAATGTAATTGGCCACCAGCGTCGGGATACCGATCCCAAGGTTGACGTAGTCGCCGTCGCGCAGCTCCTGGGCGACGCGCATCGCCATTTGTTCGCGGGTTAACATCTCAGTGCCCTCCGGCGCGCAGGGTGCGCTGTTCAATGCGTTTTTCGAATTGCCCGACGATCAGCCGGTCGACATAGATCCCCGGGGTGTGAATGGCGGAGGGCGGCAGTTCGCCCGGCGGCACAATCTCTTCCACCTCCACCACCGTAATGCGCCCGGCGGTGGCCATCAGCGGGTTGAAATTCTGTGCGGTATGGCGATAAACCACATTGCCGTACCAGTCAGCCTTCCAGCCCTTCACGAGGGCGAAATCGCCGCGAATAGCTTGTTCAAGAATGTAATTTTTACCGTCGAACTGGCGCACCTCTTTGCCTTCGGCGACCGGCGTGCCATAGCCGGTGGCGGTGTAAAAGCCGGGGATCCCCGCGCCGCCGGCGCGGATTTTTTCCGCCAGCGTTCCCTGCGGGGTGAGCTCTACCGCCAGCTCGCCGCTCAGCACCAGCTGTTCAAACAGCGCGTTTTCCCCGACGTAAGAGGCCACTACCTTGCTGACCTGGCGCGACTCCAACAGCATGCCGAGACCGAAGCCATCGACGCCGCAGTTGTTGGAAACCACCGTCAGCCCCTTCACCTGGCGACGCTTCACCTCGGCGATCAAATTCTCGGGTATACCGCACAGGCCGAAGCCGCCGGCGAGCAGCGTCATGCCGTCCGTTAACCCTTCCAGCGCCGCTTCGTAGCTGGCGACGCGTTTATCCAGTCCTGCCATCTTGTCTCTCCTGCCTTGCGATACCCTTATCATTGGCGCGGGCGACTGATTTGATAATTTTGAATTTGTGACTCACTCATTTGGAAATTTAATTAATTTCCTGTTAACTAATTTCTTTCAATTAGTTAACAGGATGAAAAATGAGAATGAGTGTCAAACAGTTACGCGCGTTTTTAGCGGTAGCTCACACTCTCAATTTCGCCCACGCCAGCGAAAGGCTGAATCTGTCGCAGCCAGCGCTCAGCCTGACCATCAAAGGGTTGGAGGAGGCGCTGGGGGGCGCGCTGCTGCAGCGCAGCACCCGCAAAGTGACCCTCACCCAGGAGGGGGAACTCTTTCTGCCGATGGCCCGTCAACTGCTGGCCGACTGGGATAACGTTGAGGAGGCGATGCGCCAGAGCTTCACCCTGCAGCGCGGCAAAATCTCGGTCGCCGCGATGCCGTCGTTCGCCGCCAACGTTCTGCCGGAGGCGCTGAAAGCCTTCCGCGACCGCTATGCCGGGGTGAACGTCACGGTGCATGATGTGATCAATGAGCAGGTAATCGAGATGGTGCGTGAGGGGCGGGTAGAGATGGGCATCGCTTTCGAGCCATCGCCCAACCACAACCTGCTGTTTACCCCGCTGGCGGTGGACCGCTTCGTGGCGATCGTTCCCCGGCAATCGCCGCTGGCGAAGAAAAAAAAGCTCACCTGGCAGGAGCTGTTAACTCTCGACTTTATCACCCTCCAGCGTCCCTCGGCGGTGCGCCTGATGCTGGAGGAGGCGCTGGCGCGCAGCGGGCGTCAGCTGGACGTGGCGCTGGAGAGCCACCAACTGGTGACGGTGGGGAGGATGGTAGCCAGCGGTCTGGGAGGCAGCGCGGTGCCGGCGCTATGCAAAACGCAGATGACCTCGCTGGGGGCAGTGTGCATTCCGCTCAGCGATCCGCCGATTGAAAAGTGCGTTGGGGCGATCCATGCCGGACATCTGCCGCTGTCGAAGGCGGCGCAGGCGCTGCTGGATACGTTGAAAGGGTATTTACCCACCTGAGGGGGCGTGGGGAAAAAAAACCGGCCCGCAGGCCGGTTTGATAATCAGATTTTGCAGGCGTCGCCGCAATCGTCATCGGCAACGATCGCCTGGGCATTTTTGTCCGCTTCTTCCAGACGCTCCGCGTTGCGCTCTTCCGCTTCATCCAGGCCGCTGAAGACCAGGTTGTCGAGATCAATTTCCATAAGTTACCTATCGTTGCTGGTTTTGAATCAGCGTCAAGTATAGGGCATAACCGCCTGCGGAGGTAACCGCTCTTCGCGCCGAACGCACAGAGCGTTAAGTCCGCCGGCAGCAGATAAAACCCACCATAAATAACCGTTGACAGGATGGCGTTAGCTTTAAATATCTCCACCAGAATAATTTCCTGCCTAAATATTAAATGAAAGGACAACGAAGGTGTAATTAAGCATTGACGAATGGCTTTTATGTTAATATGGCCGCGATTATGGATGAATCTATGGATCTTAATCAATGGAACATACTGTTACAGGCGCCATCAAAGAATGGCGTAAACATAATAAAGTGATCGGTCAGGTCAAAATAAGCTATAAAAAATTCTTACGAAAATGCAGAGAGCTCTCGCTCGCAGGAGGTAAATACAGAGAATATCAAGGACTTTGCGCCAAATATCAGTGCGCACGATTGACCGCCGTGACCCAGGGACTGGTGCCTTTCGAGGATAAACCCTTTAAGGCCTATCTTAATAAACGGATGTCAAAACGGCGCAAGCTGGATATTGCCCACGGTTCGCTGAATTTTATCGAGAAAACGTTTCAGCCCGATGTGCTGCCGCAGCTCTATAACGTGGCGGATTTTGGCCGGACGATGTTTGCTATTCCTTTGAAAAATGGCGAAAAGCTTGACGTTAAGCTGTTGGCATCGCCGTTTCAGGAGGAGGGTGAGCTGATGCTGCAGCTGTTTCTCGGCGACCGGCGCGTTTATAGCGTCTGTTTTTCCTGTACCGACGATGGCCGCGCTTATATCGGCGGAATACAGGGCGGGAAAGATATCACCAATGATGAGGTGAAGGTGCTGACCAAAGAGCTGCATGGCGCGCGGCCGAAAAATATCATCATGAGCGTGCTGTATGGTTTCCTGCGTTATTTCGGCATCACTACGGTCTACGCGATTGATTCCGATTACCACGTGAAAAGCGATCTGGTGAAAGCCAGTTATTCATCGCTGTGGCTGGAAATGGGCGGAGAGAAACAGGCTCGCGGCTGGTATAAACTGCCGGCGCAGGAGATCAAAAAAAGTCTTGAAGAGGTAAAAAGTAAACACCGCAGCCAGTTTATTAAGCGCGAAGGTGTCAAAGAGCTGATTCAGCTCGAAATGGCGAACGCTCTGCGGCAAATAACCTTGAATCCGCAGATGAATTAACGCCTTTCCCACGTCAGGCAGGCAGCAGGGGGCTGTTGTCCGCCTGACGATATCCTTTCTTTACTGGCCGCTCTCGCCGATCGGCGGCGACACCGAGTTGGTGAGCAGCGGGGCGCTGCGCCACCACACTATCAGCGCGACCAGCGCGATAACGCTCAGCACGCCGAAGGCGGTAGCAAAAGAGTAGCGCCCGGCGATAGCGCCGGTTAACGCCGGACTCATCGCCGCCCCGGCGCCCTGCATTAGCATCACCACGCTTTGTCCGGCGTTAACGTGCCCGCTGCCGCGCAGCAGCGAGACGATAAAGCTGGGCACCGCCACCCCCAAAATCCCTGCCGCCAGACCATCAAGAATTTGCACCGGGACCATCATCGCCGGGGCGTCGCTGGCGGCCGCCAGCGCCGCGCGGATGGGCATGATCAGCAGCGCCAGCAGAATGCATCGCCAGTAACCATATTTGTCGATGCTGCCGGCGACCCGGATGGCCACCGGGATCATTACCACCTGCGAAATAATCACCGTGGCGGCGGCAAACAGCCCCGGATTGAGGTGTCCCGGCGCGGCGGCGATCCGCATGCTGAGCATCGGCAACAGCGCGGCGTTGGCGAGATGGAACAGCATCAGGGTCACGCCGGCGATCAGCAGCGGCGTATGGCGGAACAGGATGGCAAACCCAGGCACAGCGGGCGTGACGGCCGACTCGAGGCCGCGGGCGGCGTCATCGTCAATATCGCTGCTGCGGATTGCCAGCAGGGCGATCAGGGTAAACAGGGTGGTACAGGCCATCAGGATGAAAATGCCGCCGATGCCCCAGTACCAGGCGATGGCCCCGGCAATCAGCGCAGTGAAGAAATTCCCCGCATGGTTGAAGGCTTCGTTTTTTCCCATCTGAGCGCTAAAGCCGCGCTGTCGGGTCAGCCCAAGGGTGATCCCGGCGATTAACGGTCCGACAAAGGCCGCGCAGATCCCGCTGGCAACCTGTGAAAGGGCCACCACGCTGGTCTTCTGACTGAACCAGAGCAGGAGGGTGGTCAGGGTGATCGCCAGGCAGACCCCGGCCAACAGCACGCGCTTATGCCGCGAGGTGTCGGTGATGAAGCCGGCGGGCAGGGTCGCCAGCAGGCCGGCCACGCCGCCGACGGTCATCAACAGGCCGATGTCCTCCGCCTGCCAGTGACGCTGGGTGAGAAAGATCCCCAGAAACGGGCCGAGGCCGTCGCGAACGTCGGCGATAAAGAAGCTGGTCAAACATAAAGCCCGCAGTGAACGAAGCGACATTTTCTTCCTTTAGCATGAACGATCCGCGGATCAGCGGCGGACCAGGGCGGTCATGGCGTGCGCCACGAATAATAGCCGGGATCGGACCCGGCAGAGAGCCTCATTCTTTATCGCACCGTTCGATGAAACCAAAATGTCACCCAGTCGTCGGGTAACGTGGCAATGCAACATACCTGCTCGTCGCGGCTTCCGCCAGAGGCCTACGAAAGTTCTGTATCAGGGCAACCGCGCCGCTCTCAGCGTTCGTCTGCCTTAACGATCTGAAGCGCGGCGGGATTCGCCACGCTGCCGCTGGCGGTGACGAACCCGGGATGGACGGCCTCGCCGCTGGCGCTGTCCACCAGCGCAATATGCGGCGTGCTGTGCAGCACCTGCTGGTGGCCCCATTCCATCAGGGCGAACAGCACCAGCGCCAGGCTACGGCTTTTTTCGGTGAGAACATATTCATAGCGCTCGCGCGCCCCCGCTTCCCGATAGGGGACTTTGCGAAGCAAGCCCATTTCGGTCATGGTTTTCAACCGGATGGTGAGCGTCTGGCGGGTAATATGGGTATGCGCCTGCATCGTTTCAAAGCGCGTCACGCCGTAAAACGCCTCGCGGAGGATCAGCAGCACCCAGCGGTCGCCCAGTATTTTGGCTCCTTCCGCCAGGCCGCACAGCTCAGGATCGAGGTAGGGCAATGATTTATTTTTTGACATCGTGAGATTGGCCTTCTACTCTGAGTTTGAAATTTAGACTTAGATGCTAAGGAGCATAGCGTGCCATTTGTTAACGTGCAAACCATTAAAGGGATCATGACCGCGGAACAGAAAAGTGAGCTGCTGCGGCGGATGACCGATCTGCTGGTGGAGATTGAGGGGCAGGGCGATCCGCAGTTCCGCCAGTCGGTGTGGATCCGCATTGATGAACATGACCCGGAGCAGTGGAGCCTGGGGGGCGTCCAGCCGACGGAAGCGATGATTGCGGCTAAATTCGCCGCGGCGCGGCGCGACTGATCCCGTGAAAAAAGCGGGCGGCGAAGCCCGGCCCGGCTATCTGGCGCAGAAGAGGGCCAGGTCGCCGGGTAATATTGCTATTCGCTATGGTGCAAAAGCGTATTTTGCGGCTAAGGTAACGGTCAGGGAACCCAACAAACAGGGCGCGATGCCAGACGACCCGCCTGGCGCCACTCTCAAACTGGTGAAAACAACGGATGTCTAGCGAACAGATGCTGCCGCTGGCGGCGCAGAACAACAATATCATCCGCCTGGCCGTCGCTCAGGCGCTGGCCGGCGCCAACTCGGTGGTGTTCTACGCCACCGGCGCTATCGTCGGCAATACTATCGCCCCCAGCCCGTCGCTGGCCACGCTGCCTATCACGCTGTTTGTGCTGGGGATGGCGGCCTCGATTCTGCCTTTCGGCGCGCTGGCGCGTAAGCGGGACCGCAAAGCCGCGTTTATGGCCGGTACCGGCGCCGGGGTGGTTACCGGTCTGGCGGCCGCTCTGGCGGTGGTGCTGGGCTCTTTTCTGCTGTTTTGTTTCGCCGCGATGCTTGGCGGCGCCTATGCCGCGGTGGCGCTCAGTTTTCGCTTTGCCGCCACCGACGGCGTCGCTCCGGAACGTCGCGCCCGCGCGCTGTCGCTGGTGATGGGCGGCGGCGTGGCCGCCGGGATCATTGGCCCGATGCTGGTCACCGGCACCATGCACCTCTGGCCGACTCATACCTTCGCCTTCACCTTCCTCGCTCAGGCGCTGGTGGCGGCGCTCGCCGCCATTCTGCTGGCAGGCGTGACGCCAGCAGAGCCCGCGGCGGCCAGCGTTCGCGGAGGGCGGCCGCTGCGCGAGATTGTCCGCCAGCCGGGCTTTGCCACCACGGTGTTCAGCGGCGCGGTGGCCTATATGGTGATGAATTTTCTGATGACCGCCGCGCCGCTCTCCATGCATATGCACGGCCTTTCCCAGCAGGCCGCCAACCTCGGGATCCAGTGGCATGTGATGGCGATGTACGGTCCGGGATTTGTCACCGGCCGGCTGATCCAGCGCTTCGGCGCAGCGCGCATGGCGGCGGCGGGATTGCTGATCACCGGCGCCTCGGTGGCGGTCGGTCTCAGCGGCGTCGGGGTGTATCATTACTGGCTGTCGCTGATTTTGCTCGGCATCGGCTGGAACTTTGGCTTCACCGGCGCCTCGGCGAAAATTATCGATTTCCACCGCCCGGAAGAGAAGACCCAGGTTCAGTCGCTCAACGATTTTCTGGTCTTCGGCGTGATGATCGTGGGTTCGTTTTCGTCCGGCGTTCTGCTCAACGCCTTCGGCTGGAACGCGGTGCTGTGGGGCTCCCTGGCGCCGGTGGGGCTGGCGCTGTTCACCCTGCTGCTGCGCCCGTTATCGCCGCCCCGCGCTTAGCGCCTGGCCTGCCGCTGCGCGGGCCCTCGTTTTGTGCTTTTTAGCTATGCATTGCTGAAATTCATCTTAACCTGCGCGCGAATAAACGTCACACACGCTACATGCTGTAGTAATCTCTACATCATGACAATGCATCTCTTGATCCTTAACCTGACGACGTCTCAAGCCACGCTGCGGATGCGTGTCTGGCGAACCCTGAAGCAGAGCGGGGCGGCGGTCCTGCGCGACGGGGTCTATCTGCTGCCCGACGTGCGCCAGGGCTATGACATTTTCCTCAGCACCTGCCAGGCGATCCGCGCGGAGGGCGGGGCCGGGTATGTGTTTACGATTGAGTCGGCGGAAGAGGAGGCGCTCAGGCCGCTATTCGATCGTCGCGAACAGTATGATGCGCTGTTGCAGGATCTGCTGGCGCTGCAGGGGGCGTTATCCGCCGACGGACTGGCGGCTCAGCTCAAACAGCTGCGTAAAATTCAGCGTGACTACCAGCGGATCGCGGCTATCGATTTTTTCCCGGGGGCCGCCCGGGAGCAGGCCGCTGAGCGACTGGCCACCCTCGAGCAGGCGATTAATCAGCGGCTATCGCCGGACGAGCCGCAGGCGGTTGCGGGCGAACTGAGCCTTCTGGATAGAGAGGCCTTTCGCGGCCGTTTGTGGGCCACCCGCCGACGCCCGTGGGTCGATCGTCTGGCCAGCGCCTGGCTAATTCAGCGCTTTATCGACCCTGATGCGCGGTTCCTGTGGCTGGCCGCGCCTGAGGACTGCCCGGCGACGGCGGTTGGTTTTGATTATGACGGGGCGCCGTTCAGCCACGTTGGCACGCGGGTGACCTTCGAAGTTCTGGTCCGGCGCTTTGCTCTGGAGGCCGCTATCCCCGACGCTCTGGGCCGGCTGATCCACTTCCTGGACGTCGGTGGGGTATCCACCCCGGAGGCGGCGGGGGTGGAAAGCATTCTTGCAGGGCTGCGGGAAACCATTACGGACGATGACCAACTGCTGGCGGCAGCCTGCTCGCTGTTCGACGGCTTACTGAAGTCCTGTGAAATGAGGTCTGGTAATCATGAGCAAAACGGTGGTTCTTCCGCAGACTGACAGCCCTTCCGTCGTCGCTTCCGTATCCTTCTGGCAGGCATTTCGCTTCTGGCTGAAGCTCGGCTTCATCAGCTTCGGCGGACCTGCCGGGCAGATCGCCATGATGCACCAGGAGCTGGTGGATAACCGACGCTGGATCTCGGAAGGGCGATTCCTGCACGCGCTCAACTTTTGTATGGTCCTGCCGGGCCCGGAGGCCCAGCAGCTGGCGACCTATATCGGCTGGCTGATGCATAAAACCTGGGGAGGCATCATCGCCGGGGTGCTGTTTATTTTGCCCTCGCTGGTGTTGCTCATCGCGCTGGCGTGGATCTACCTCGTCTGGGGAGATGTCGCGGTGGTGGCGGGGATTTTTTATGGCATCAAACCCGCCGTGGCGGCGATCGTGCTGCAGGCGGCGCACCGCATCGGCTCGCGGGCGCTGAAAAATGGCGCCTACTGGGCCATTGCCGCCGCAGCCTTTGTCGCTATTTTTGCGCTGAACGTACCTTTTCCGCTGATCGTCCTGACCGCGGCGATCGTCGGGTTTATCGGCGGACGGGTGGCGCCGGCGACCTTCGGCAAAGCCGACGCCCATCGCGCGCAGAGTCAGCCTGGCGGGGCCGCCATTATTGATGACGCGACGCCGATCCCAGCCCACGCCCTGTTCAGCTGGCGGCGCACTGCCCGGGTGCTGATCGCCGGGATACTGCTGTGGCTGGTGCCGATGGCCACCCTGGCGCTAATGCTGGGCTGGGCGCACCCGCTGACCCAGATGAGCTGGTTCTTTACCAAAGCCGCGTTGATGACTTTCGGCGGGGCGTATGCCGTCTTGCCTTACGTTTACCAGGGGGCGGTGACACACTATGGCTGGCTGAGCGCAGGGCAGATGATGGACGGCCTCGCCCTGGGGGAATCCACCCCCGGACCGTTGATCATGGTGGTGACCTTTGTCGGGTTTGTCGGCGGCTACACCAAAGCGGTGTTGGGCGTGGATGATGTGCTGCTGGGGGGCATCGCGGCGGCGTGCCTGGTGACATGGTTTACCTTTTTACCCTCGTTTATCTTTATTCTCGCCGGCGGGCCGTTTATTGAAACCACGCATAATAAAGTGGGATTTACCGCGCCGTTGACCGCCATTACCGCCGCGGTGGTGGGCGTTATCCTGAATCTGGCGCTGTTTTTTATCTGGCATAGCGTCTGGGGACCATCCGGTTTCGACCCATGGTCTGCGGCCATTGCTCTCGCCACCGCCGGGCTGCTGTTTCGCTATAAGTGGAAGCTGACCTGGGTACTGGCCGCCGCCGCCGCGGTAGGGCTTATCGTCCATATGGCGGGACTGTCCGGCGCAGGGTGAGGTCGGCTTCGGGCTGAAAAGGCGGGAGGCAGGGACGGTATGGGGAAAGGGGCCGATGCCTGGTGAAACAGTCGTCGGCCGGAAGGTGTGGTAATAGCAATGTCTCTATTTCTCAAAGCATCTATAAGACTTCGCGTTACCAAAAGCGAGCTGCGTAATTAAAATGCTTCATCTGATGTTCATCAACATATGAGCTAGTTTCATCGGTGACTACAGGATTTGTGGAGACGGTGTTACCTGAGATATATAACGGGATGCCTGCCTTATTTTTACCTGTGTAAATCCCGGCGTGATCTCCTGGCTTTTTGCCGTTAGACTGGGCGGGATAATCTACTCTTAAAACAATATCGCCAACGGCAATGTCGGAAATATTTATTATTTTTCCGTGCGCTAATGACTCCTGATAGAATTTCGCTACGCTGGCGGTTTTAGGCAGGCCGGGAATACCAGCCTGACAGCTACACCAGTAGACGAAAGCCATACACCATGGCGAGCCGGAGGGGCTACCCACGTAGTCGAGATAGGTATTTACCATCGGGCCAGAGTTGCTGTTAAGTGGTTCCTCTTTAACATTAAGCTGACTTCTTGCTGCGTTTATTAAGTCATTACCATTAGGCATGTTCTTATCCTCATCAGGTAGATTGTTAAATTGTGGATGGCAGAGAATGATTTTTTCGAGTTTCGCTCCTTATCTGGCTGAACTTTTCTGTTTTTATCTTTGAAGTATTTATTTGTTCTTGAAGTATCTATTTAATTTTGTAAGGGGAAGGCTTGTCTGATAAGCGGAAGTAATATCTCGCCTGATTTTTTTGTAATTATGCCAATCAAAATTAATAAGAAATTGATAAGCGGTTTCTGCGCCAAGTCTAAACAATTTAAGTTTGTTGGCATCGCACATACTGAAGTCTAACCAGCCAATGTCTCCAGTGTCTATGAATGATACTAGCTTATTGTAATCAGGGTTTTTTTTAATGAAATCGTAATTCATGGCATGTCTGGCGGTGTTGAACGATTGAGCAAATATATCAAGGGTGCTATTAATTTCATGACTGTGATCGTCAAGTTGCAGTTTGACACCAAATGTGGGTCTTGCTGGAATTTTTGTGGGGTTGTGAAAAACATCAATCGGAAAGTTTGACATGATGCCGCCATCAACAAAACAAGCGATAGGTGGCGGAAATCGAGTCGCTAATCTGCTTTGAAAACTAATGCCGGTATATTTTTGCCATTTCAATTGTAGATTATTATCCATATGAGGTATTTTTACCGTGTAGGGCTGAAAAACAAAAGGGATAGACATAGAGCAGCGGCAGAACACCGCGGGATTTACATCGTTCGTTTTTTCCCAGTATAGTTCTGCCATGACAGGAAGTTCAACTTTATATTCGGTGGCTAAATCTGCTGTTATCAGGCATAAATAGTCATGATTTACATCCAGTTCATCAAGGGATTGTTTACCTTCAAGTTGGGATGATTTATCAATGCTGGTGCTTCTAAGCTTCCATCCGTATGGAGTCGTCGCCATTCTTTTTCTAAGATCGTTTACTGTATAAATATTAAAAGATGATAGCTGTTTTTTAAGCCAGGACTCAAATTCATCGCCTCTATTAAGTCCTTGCATTATTTTTAAGTTGTCCGTTGTCGTAAGAAACCTTAAAAATGCACTAAAATATTTAAACCCTGACTTGTTTTTAGAGTTCATTAAGCCTGTGGCGGTATCCATAAATTTCTTTGGGTCATAATCTCCGTCCTTTTTCCCATCAATAAATGTATTTATTGGCATGTTGGCGATCATATCTATTAGGCGTTCGCTTTTTTCTTTCTCAGGTACATCTATGGCAGATAATAACAAGGCGGCAATTGAACCGGCTGACGTGCCTGCGATACCAATGAATCTTATCCCTGCTTGCTCTAAAATATATATGTAACCTACAAGGGCTAATCCGAGGACGCCGCCACCCTCCATTACCAGATCAACGTATTGATGGCCATTTTCATCAATAGTGTCACTGAATTCTTTATTGGACAGGGCGGTGGCTTTATTTTTTATTTCTTCAACTTCTTTTAGGTAGCTATTCACGGATAATGACATTTTAATTTCCTTAGCAACGGATCTGATCATTGTTGATCATACAAGGGAATTTATTGGCCGTTATCAGAAGACCTCTTTTTTGCTCAAAGAGAAAATTGAGAAAATGCTGTGAACAATTTTTAACGGCCGTCTCGTCAACTACAGAAAAGTATAACGGAGGAAACAGAGACGCCACTCATTCATATGAATGAGTGGCGTAAAAAAACTCGCCGTGCGGGCAGGGGAAGAGAGACGGGCCCGCTCCGCGTTAGCCCGCACGCGGAGCGGGGGCGATCAGGTCGCGGGGCTTTCGCGGGTGGCCCGCGCCAGCGGGTTGCTGTCCAGCTCCAGCTGGTCGCGCAGCGCCCAGCCGCGCAGCTTGCCGGGGTTAAGCAATCCTGCCGGGTCGAGAGATTGTTTAACCGCCACCACGTCAGGGCGGATAACCCCCTGTTTGCCGTCCTCAACCTGCAGTACGTGGGGATTGTTAATTTTGACGTCGTTATCGCGAAATATCTGCATGATCGCGTTGAGACGTTCGGGCGTGGTATAGCGCACCAGCTGCAGACCGCTGGCGGTAAGGTTGCCTTCGATATCGCGCAGAAATTCAATATGGGACATTACCTCCCCGGCGAAATGCTGCTCCATCTGTAAAATTTGCTGCGGATAGCGCAGCGGATCAAACGCCGTCTGTAGATAGGTCAGCGTATTGTCCACCTTGAGCGCATGCAGGGTGGTGTGGTTCCAGCAGTATTCCATTAACGAGGCGTTTTGCGTCCGGGCCTCGTCGCTGGCCTGACGGATGGCGTTGTTCCCGCGATGGCGCGGTAACAGGCTGGCGCAGAGTCCTTCGCTCTCCACGGCGATCAGGCTGATAACCGCATGCTGGCCGGCGCGGTAACGATCGTTCAGGTGGCTAAAATAATCGGCGATCGGCGTGGCCAGCAGCGCCACCTGGCGCTTCACCAGTCCCGGGGAGCGGACGCAGGCGTTGGCATAGTTCAGCGCATCGGTGAAATCGTCAAACACGTCCAGGCGTTCTATCCACTGGTGCGCGGGAGCCAGCGCCAGCTCAACCTCGAGAATGATGCCGTTGGTGCCGTAGGCGTGATGCAGCAGCAGCGCTTCGGGAGCCGGGACGGTCAGTACGCGAGGGACCGGCTCGACGGTCATCACTTTGACGCTGAGCACATTGCCGGGCGCCGCCAGCGGCCCATAGTTGATGGAGCCGATGCCGCCGAACCCGCCGCCGTAGAGGCCGCCCAGGCTCGCCAGGCGATAGGTCGACGGCATACAGCGCAGCTCCCAGCCCGTCGGGCGGGCGGCGGTTTCGATGTCCGCCAGGCGAATGCCGGCCTGGGCTCTCACCGTGCCGTTGCCGAGGGCGACGATCTGGTTGAGCCCGGTCATATCCACCAGCATCCCGCCTTCGAGGGGGACCAGTTGGCCGTAGTTGCCGGTGGCGCTTCCGCGCAGGGTCAGCGGCAGCTGGTGCTGCGCGCAGGAGGAGACCAGTTGCCGCAGCTCCTCTTCATCGCGCGGGCGAACCACCGCGTCCGCCTGTTTTCCCGCCAGCTGCTCGGTGAGCACCGGACTGAACCAGTGAAAATCGCGGGAAAGCCGTTTGAGTTTCGCCGGCTGCAGGGTCCACTCCAGCGCTGGGAGTGCCTGCTGGATCGCCGCTATCGCTTGTTGACGCTGTTCATCAGTCATCATTCTTTTTCCTGTTCGTCAGCAGAACATTAATGAGATTGCACGGATTCGCTTTCATGCCAGGCGCTGAGCGCCCGACGCGAGACCCAGGACATCACGCCGAACAGCGCAATCCCGGCGAGAGAGATCAGCAGCAGCGCGGCAAACATCAGCGGGATATCCAGCTGATAGCCGGCCTGCAGGATCTGATAGGCCAGCCCGGTATTGGTCCCGCCAGTGCCGGCGACAAACTCCGCTACCACCGCGCCAATCAGCGACAGCCCGCTGGAAATACGCAGCGCGCCGAAGAAATAGGGCAGCGCCGAGGGGATACGCAGTCGCACCAGCGTTTGCCAGCGGCTGGCGTGATTGAGGCGGAAATAGCTCAGCAGGCCGGGAGAGACGCTGCGCAGTCCCTGGGTGGTATTGGAGATGATGGGGAAGACCGCCATCAGGATGGCGCACACCACCAGCGAGAGGGTGGCGTCCTTCACCCAGATGATGATCAGCGGGGCGATGGCGACGATCGGCGTCACCTGCAAAAACACGATGTAGGGAAACAGGGCGGTTTCCACAAACCGGTTCTGCACCAGGATAAACGCCACGGCGGCGCCGATGACAATCGACAGCAGAAACGAGATCAGGGTGATCTTAAGGGTAAACAGCAGCGCCAGCAGCAGCGGCGTGAGATGCGTCCACAGGCTGTCCAGCATCACCAGCGGCGACGGCACCAGAAAGGCCGGGATGCGGAAATAGCTTACCGCGCCCTGCCACAGGAGCACCACCGCCACCGCGACGAGGGTCGGATAGAGAATTTTGAGAAAACGCGGATGCTGGATCCACGGCGTTGCGGTTGTGGTTTTCATATTATGGCTCCATACCAGACTGGCTGGCCTGCAACAGACTGTCCTGCAGCTGACGGGCATACAGGGAAAAGGCCGGACTGACGCGGAACGCCTCGCTGCGCGGGAACGGCTCCCGGATGGCGATATCTTCCACCACCCGTCCGGGACGGGCCGCCATCATGATCACCCGCTGCGAGAGAAACACCGCTTCGTGGATCGAGTGGGTGACGAAGACCACCGTCAGGTTCTGCTCCTGCCACAGACGCAGCAGATCGCTGTCGAGCTTGTTGCGCGTAATTTCATCCAGCGCGCCGAAGGGCTCATCCATCAGCAGCAGCTTTGGCCGGGTGACCAGACCGCGGGCGATGGAGACGCGCATTTGCATGCCGCCGGAGAGTTCGCGCGGCAGGACGTCGGCGAACTTGCCCAGCCCCACCAGTTCAAGGACTTCACTCACCCGGGTATTACCTTCCGCGCGCGGCACGCCGGCCAGATCCAGCGGCAGCCTGACGTTATTGCGCACGCTGCTCCACGGCATCAGGGTGGCTTCCTGGAAGACAAACGAGAGCGGATGCTGGGCCTTTTCCCGGCTGTCGCGCCGCCACAGCATCAGCTTGCCGTCGCTGGGCTCCACCAGGCCGGCGACCATCTTCAGCAGCGTACTTTTACCGCAGCCGGACGGACCGAGCAGGGTAATGAACTCCCCCTGATTGATGGTCAGGTTGACGGGCAGCAGCGCCCGGGTGCCGTTGCTGTAGATCTTCTCCGCCGACAGCACCTCAATGGCCGGCGTGGCGGAGGCGGGCGTAAAGCGGGTGTCGCTCATCACGGTCAGTTTCGGGGCGGTATTCATGGCATCACTCCGGCGTCTTTGACCATCTCCAGGGTGTAAGTCTGCTCAAACGGCACCTTGCTGGCGTCGATCAGTTTGTTTTTCACCAGCATGTCCCAGGTTTTTTTCAGCCGCGGCTCGGTGATGATGCCGATGCCGCCGGTCTTAGCATCGCCGCCGGTCACCAGCTGGTAGTGCTTCATCTGGGCAATGCCAAAGGCGATCTGCTCGGCGCCCATTTGTGGATTCGCTTTGCCGATCAGGTTGTTGCCGGGGGTGGGATTCTGCAGGTAGCTTTTCCAGCCCTCCATGGAGGCTTTGACGAAGGCCGCCACCGCCGCCGGACGTTTGCGGATGGTGTCCGCCATACAGATGATCGAGTTGCCGTAGGGCGGGTAGCCCCAGTCGCTGAGCGGATAGACATAGAACGGCTGCCCGCCTTTGGCGACGGAGAACGGCTCGGAGGTGACGTAGCCCTGCTGCACCAGATTTTTATCGGCGAGGAACGGCTGGACGTTAAAGGTATAGGGGCGCACTTTGCTGCCAGCCAGACCCAGCTCGCTCTTCGCCCACGGCCAGAAGGAGGTATAGGCCTCGGTGGCGAGCAGGAAGGTTTTGTCTTTAAGCTCAGCCGGGTTGCTTACTTTGTCATGGGTGATAAACACCGTCGGCGAGTGCTGGAACACGGTGGCGACGGTTACCGCATGCACCCCGGCCTGCCAGGTCTCCAGCGCCTGGCCGTTGTCGCCAAGGGTGCAGTCCGCCTGACCGGCCGCCATCAGCTGCATAACGTTGATCTGCGGGCCGCCCATTTTAATTTCGACATCGAGACCGGCGTGTTGGTACAGCCCGGTGGCCTGGGCCTGGTAAAACCCGCCGTGCTCCGCCTGGGCATACCAGTTGGTGAGAAACGTAAACTTCTCCGCCGCGAAGGAGGAGGCTGAGGTGGCGAGGGCGGTCACGGTCAGCAGGGTAAAAACGGGCGTCGATCTGGTATTCATCAGGGCTCCTTGGAATCAGCAGCGAAAGAGGGGGGGAGGGACTGGACAAAGCCATGCCAGTGCTGTTTGCCCCAGGTCGGTTCGCGACGTTCGACCCAGGCCATGCGGTGGATCTCGATGATTGCCTGCGCCCAGCTGGCGGCGAGGGAGTCGAGCAGCCCTTCGCCTTGCTCCCGCGTCGCCGGGGTCGGGTCGCCAATCACCCCGCTGGGGCCAAAGTCATACGCTGCCCATGCCGCCGCCGGGCGGCCTTTCGACAGGGTCGGGCAGGGGAATTCCGGCGGGAAGTTGGCGACCGCCCGCTCCATATGAACGCACTCCGGCGCCAGCGCCAGCATCAGCGCCGTTTCGCTATGGCCGGCGTGCATCGCCATCCGCTGTTCATGCGGGCTGAGAAACTGTTTTTCGCAGTTAGGCACGTTGAACACATCGTGCGGGATGGCGATAAAATCCCCGTGGCGCAGGCGCATTTCCCGGCAGGCGATCTGCAGGATCTGCGGCTGGCCGCCGTGGCCGTTGATCATCAGCAGCTTGCGAAAACCGGCCCGATAGAGAGATTCGGCGATCTCCAGCAGCGTATGCAGCAGCGTATCGCCGCTGAGGGTCAGGGTGCCGGGAAAATGCAGATGCTCCTCTGACTTACCGTAGACGATCGGCGGGATGGCGTAGGCCGGGATCGCCGCCGGTAGCCGGGCGAGGGCATGGCCCGCCACGCCGGAAGATATCACGCTGTCCACCGAGCAGGGCAGATGCGGGCCGTGCTGTTCGATCGCCCCGGTAGGGAGGACGATAACCGTATTGCTTTTATCTGGCAGGGCGGCCACGTCCGTCCAGCTCAGAAAAGGGAGAAAGCGCGCTGCAGGAATGTAACCGTTAATCATCGCGGTGCCTCGGAGTGAATTGGCTGGGGTAACCAGACGGTTGCTTCGACTTCAATCAATACCGTGGCGTCGGGCAGCATTTCGCTGACCTGCACCACGGTGGAAACGGGCGGCTGGCCGGGATAAAACAGCTTTCTGACCCGGCTGTAATAAGGAAAATGGTCAAGGTTGCGAAAGTACTGCACCAGCTTGATAACGTCGCTCATCTGCCCTCCCGCGGACTCCACGGTGCGGCGGATGCTTTCCAGGACGTACCAGCTCTGGGCGAGTATCGGCCCCTGTTTCGCATCGGTTGAAAATTCGCCGGTCGCCCCCAGCAGCTCCCGCACCGGCTCAGGCACATCCTGAAAGCCGTTGACGATGGTGCCGGTCAGGGGATTGACCGGAATAATGCCGGAGAGAAAGATAAAATCGCCGGCTCTGCGCCAGGCGGCATACCGCGCCAGCGGCGCCCCCGCGCCTGCTTCAAGACTCATGTGCCATCTCCTCCTGCCACACGCGCCGGTGGGTTAACCTGCCGTGGTTAACCACCAGACGGGCGGCGCTGTTTAAAGGCCAGGTAAAACGGTCGCTACCCGGGAAAATCACCACGCTGGCCGCCGCCCCGACGGCAAAGGGCGCCGCGTCTGCCGGCGAACCGGTTAGCGCCGCGCGATCGCAGATCAGCCGCGACTGCCGGTCGAACGGGTCGCTAAGCTGGGCGCTGAACAGGCCGCAGGCCAGGGTGTCCAGCGGGTCGTAGCTTCCCGCCGGACAAAAAGCGTCCTGCACGTTGTCGCACCCAAGCAGGGTGGCCACGCCGGCGGCCTGCGCCTCGTGCAGCAGGGTGATCCCCCGCTGGCGCGGCGTGCGGCCGAACGTCGCATCCTGCAGCAGCAGGTTGGTCATCGGCAGGGCGATAAGGGTGACGCCGTACGCCGCCAGCTGACGCAGGATTTGCGCCGCCTGCGCGTCGCTGCCGGCGGCCAGCGCGCAGCCGTGGCTGCAGCAGATATGTCCGGGGAAAGGGTGGCGGGAGAGATGATCCGCCAACCAGGTCAGCCCCTGAGACACCTCGCTGAGCTCCTCATCGATATGCAAATCCAGATCCAGTTTCCAGCGGGCTGCGCTATGCAGCAGGTTTGCCATGGCGGCGGCGTCCCAGTTGGAGGAGTGGATGAAGCCGCCCAGCAGGCAGCGCTCCCCGCTGTTGGCGACCGCACGGGCAATGGCCTCGGCATCCGCCGGATCCTGAAACAGGGGCAGCGGGACCAGCGCCACCCGCTCCAGGGTGATGCCGCCGGTATCGAGGCGGGCGATCTCCTGCCAGGCGTCCGGCGCGTCGGCGGTAAACCAGTCGATATGGCTGCGCAAATGGGTCACGCCATTCGCTGCCGCCCGGGCCAGCGCGGCGGACGCCCGACGTTGAATATCCGCCCCGGTCCAGTGTCGGCGATCCTCATGCATGGCGTGGATCGCCGGCAGCAGCCCGGCCTGCGCCGGACGGCAGCGTTCAATGGTAAAGGTTTTATCCAGATGGGCATGGGGTTCCACCAGACCGGGGAGCGTCAGGGCCCCCGCCAGGTCCCACAGGCCGGGAGTCGGCTGGTCGGTTGGGGTCAATGCGGCGATCCGGCCATCGCGAAAGACCAGGTCCGCCAGCAGCGGTTCACCGTTGGCCTGCGTCGGCCAGCCGTCGGGCAGCGCCCAGGCCGGGAGTCGGGCGCGGCTGATACCGATGAGCGGCGCGCAAGAGGAGGAGAATGTCATCGTCAGTCTCCTCACAGATCCAAAACCAGACCCGGCGATTTCGCCCGCGAACAGCAGAGCGTGATCTGGTCGTTGCCAGCTTTCTCTTCCGCCGTCAGCACGCTGTCCCGGTGCTCGGGGATCCCGTCGAGGACCCCGGTAATACATGACCCGCACATTCCCTGTTCGCAGGAGAGCATGACCTCCACCCCGGCGTGCTGTAATACCTGAGCAATGGTTTGATCCGCGGCGACCTGCAGACGCTGCCCGCTGGAGGCCAGCTCAATATAAAAAGCGTTTTTCGCCGCAGTATTATTTTCCGCCGCGGGAGTGAAGCGCTCGAATACAAATTGCGACGGCGACCAGCGATATTCATCCATGACCGACCGCAGTCGCTGAATAAAGCCCTCCGGGCCGCAGGCCACCACCGCGGTATCAGGATCGGGCGCGGTTAAGCATGGGGGGATCTGCTGGCGAAACGACTCGCCTTCCTCGCTGCAGTGAATCGCCACCGTGCCGCTCGCGGCCAGCTGAGCCAGGCGCGGGGAGAAGGCGGTCTGGCGCGAGCTGGCGACATAATAATGCAGCTCCAGCTCACCCTTTCTGGCGGCAATCGCGTCAGCCATCGCCAGCAACGGCGTGATGCCGATACCGCCGGCAAACAGCAGGTAGCGCCCGGCTTGCGGCAGGGGGAAATGGTTGCGCGGCTGCGAAATGGAGAGCCGATCGCCGGCTTTGAGCTGCTGGTGCAAATAGCGTGAGCCGCCGGTGGAAGCGTCCGCCAGCCTGACGCAAACTTCATAGCGATTTCCGCGGTCAGGCATGCCGCACAGGGAATATTGCCGCGGGCCAACGCCGGGAATAATAATATCGATATGCGCCCCGGCGGAGTAGGCCGGTAATATTTCCCCGGCCGCTGCCTGCAATATTAAAGACAGATTTCCCTCGCCGTTAGGCCGTATTTCCCCGACCGAGACCGAAATAAAATCGTGGCTGTGCATTACCGTTTACTCTCCCTCATTCCGCTGTCTGCAGGGCGGCCAGGGTCGGCGAAGAGATAACTCCCCTTCGCGGTGAACTGTCCGGCGTGCAAGAAAATGGGTGAAACGATCGTTTCTCCGCTATGAATGCTACGGTATTGTGATAAAACTGTTGCGTCCAGAGCTTTGATTCGCACAACCCGTTGCAAAAAAGAGAGCACCCAAACCATGTTTGCCTTCTCCCGATTTCTGCTCTATTTCACCGAAGTGGCCCGTCAGGGATCGTTTCGTAAAGCGTCAGAGGCGCTGCATGTGTCGGCGTCCTCTATCGACCGTCAGATTTTGCGCGTGGAACAGGAGCTGGCGATGCCGCTCTTCGAGCGCCATCCCACCGGGCTGAGGCTGACCGCCGCCGGGGAGCTGCTTCTGCACGCGGCCAATAACTGGAAAAAGGACTTTACCCGGGTCTGCGAGCAGCTGGACGATCTGCGCGGGCTGCGGCGGGGGCATGTGCGCATCGCCACCATCGATGCCATTAACCGGCATTTCTTTTCGACGATGCTCAAAGAGGTGCATAAACATTATCCCAACATCTCTTTTACATTGACCACCATCAACAATATCCACATCCAGCAGGCGCTGATCTCCGGCGAGGCGGATTTCGGCATCATGCTCAATCCCCAGACCTCTCGTGAACTGCAGGTCCGGGCGTTTGCTGAGATGAATATGGGGATTGTGGTGCCCACCGGCCATCCGCTGGCCAGCCGCAGCGCGGTGCGCTTTAGTCAGTGCCTCGACTACCCCTTTATCCTGCCGTCCGCCCCATTGATGATCAGCGAGCCGGTGGAGGCGCTGGTGAACATCAGCGGCAACGAGGTAAAGGAGGTGGCGGTATCGAATAACATTCACATGATCCGCACCCTGATCAAAGAGCAGATGGGCATCGGCATCCTGTGTCGGCTGGATATTCTCGATGAGATCGAGTCCGGCCAGCTGGCGTTTGTGCCGCTAACCGATCCGCAGCTTAAGCCTTTCACCCTGGCGCTGTGCGTCTCGCCCGCCCGCCAGCTTTCCCTTGCCGCCTCGATGATGTTGAACCAGCTGGAGATGCTCTTCAGCCAGCTGTGAGAGACCGGCAGGCACTAAAATCATTCATTAGCGCACCATAATGGTGCGTTTTTTGTGTGCATGAATCAAAGGTTGCATGCCCCAGGGCGGCGGCGCAGGCGATTTTGCGCGGCCGCGCGCGGGCGATAAAATCTGGCATTGTTTTTGTATAGCTAAGTGTGAGTAGAAGCGGTCAGTACGGGTTATCCATACGGGACATTGCTCAGTCACCATGTCGCGGTTCAATGTTGACCGGGATGGGAGGCTGAGCCACATTCGCTCGCTCCCCCTCCCGGCGTAAAGAGGAGAGGGATAATGAAAACAGGCGCACGCCTTCCCCGGGGTTTACGCTGGCTGGGCCTGATGGCCCTCGGCGGTGTCTCGCTGGCCGTTCAGGCCGAGGAGAAAATCGTTCTGCTGACCTCCTGGTACGCTCAGGCGGAACAGGGGGGTTATTATCAGGCTCAGGCCACTGGGCTGTACAAAAAATATGGTCTCGACGTCGAGATCCGCTCCGGTGGCCCCCAGGTCAACGGCATGCAGTTGCTGTTGTCGAAGCGGGCCGATGTGATCATCGGTTACGACCTGCAGCTACTGGAAGGCATTCAGCGCGGCTTCCAGGCGAAAGCCATTGCCGCGCCCTTTCAGTACGATCCCCAGGGGCTGCTGACCCATGCCGATGTCACCTCCCTGCAGGGGCTGAAAGATAAAACCATTCTGGTCTCCAGCTCCGGTCAGGCGACATGGTGGCCGTGGCTGAAGGCGCAATACCAGCTGAGCGACGCTCAGGTTCGCCCCTACACCTTCAATATTCAACCCTTTGTCGTCGACGACGCTGTCGCCCAGCAGGCTTATGTCAGCTCCGAGGTGTTCCAGGTGCAGAAGGCTGGGGTGAAGGCGAACTTCTTCCTCTTTTCTGAGCATGGTTACCCTCCCTATGGCGGCATTCTTATCGCCCGCCCGGACACCATCGCCGAGCGTAAAGCGGCGATGGCGAAGTTTGTCCGCGCTTCAATGGAGGGCTGGGTGAGCTATCTCAAGGATCCGGCGCCGGGCAATGCGCTGATTAAGCAGGACAACCCCAAAATGACCGACGATCTGCTCGCCTGGGGCGTGACCCAGATCCGTGAGCATCATCTGATCGACGGCGGGGATGCCGCCAGTCAGGGCTGGGGGACGATGACCGACGCGCGCTGGCAGAAGACCCGCGATTTTATGGTCAGCGCCGGTCTGCTGGCGGCGGCCACCGACTGGAAACAGGCCTACACCACCGAATTTGTTCAGGCCATGCAGGTTAAACCCTGAGGAGCGACGCCATGTCATTAATTATTAAAAATGCCCATGCCATCCTCAGCGGTCTGCCCGGAGAGGCGGCGCGGCTGGCCGGGCCAGATATTCGCATCCGCGACGGCAAGATTGCGGCCATCGGCAGCCTGACGCCGCTTCCGGAAGAGCGACAGATCGATGCCCGCGACTGTGTGATCTATCCGGCATGGGTGAACACGCACCACCATCTTTTTCAGTCGCTGCTGAAGGGCGAGCCGCAGGGGCTGAACCAGAGCCTGACGGCCTGGCTGAGCGCCACGCCGTACCGCTTTCGCGCGGCTTTCGATGAACATACCTTTCGTCTGGCGGTGCGCATTGGCCTGGTGGAGCTTCTGCGCTCGGGCTGCGCCAGCGTGGCGGATCACAACTACCTGTACTGGCCAGATATGCCTTTCGATACCTCGGAGATTGTCTTCAGCGAAGGGGAAGCGCTGGGGATGCGCATCGTTCTGTGCCGGGGTGGGGCGACCCAGGGTCGGGCGGTGGAACAGGATCTGCCGGTGGCGCTGCGTCCGGAAACCTTCGACGGCTATATGGCGGATGTCGAACGGCTGGTCAGCCGCTATCACGACCCCCGGCCCGATTCTCTGCGCCGGGTGGTGATGGCGCCCACTACCGTCCTGCACTCCGCGCCGGGCGCCCAGCTGCGGGAGATGGCGAAGCTGGCCCGCCAGCTGGGGATCCGGCTGCACAGCCATTTATCGGAAACCGTCGATTATCTTGACGCCGCGCGGCAGAAATTCGCCATGACGCCGGTGCAGTTCTGCGCGGAGCATGACTGGCTGGGAAATGACGTGTGGTTTGCCCATCTGGTGAAGCTGCTGCCGGAGGAGATTGCCCTGCTGGGCCGCACCGGAACCGGCATCGCCCATTGCCCGCAAAGCAACGGTCGGCTGGGCAGCGGCATCGCCGATCTGCTGGCGCTGGAGCAGGCCGGGGTCCCGGTCTCGCTGGGGGTGGATGGCGCTGCCTCCAATGAGGCGGCGGATATGCAAAGCGAAGCCCACGCCGCATGGCTGCTGCAGCGCGCGCGCAAGGGGATGCTGGCGCAGCCGCGCTACGCCGGAGGCACCTTCGAGGGCGGGGCCGATGCGGCCACGGTGGAGGATGTGGTGCGCTGGGGCAGCGCCGGCGGGGCGCAGATCCTCGGCTTAGCGCAGAGCGGCACTCTGCAGGTCGGCATGCAGGCGGACCTCGCCATTTACCGGCTGGACGATCCGCGCTACTTCGGCCTGCACGACATGGCCATTGGGCCGGTGGCCTGCGGCGGGCGCGCCGCGCTGAAGGCGCTGCTGCTGAATGGCCGGCCCATCGTGGAAGATGACGCCATTCCCGGTCTCGACCTTGACGCGATGCGCCACGACGCGCTGGCGGCCGTCCGTACCCTCCAACAGCGCGTCGCTGTTTAACTGATAACAGGATAATGAAGATGAACGCAACTACTCAGAATCAACGCTACGCCTTACAGGAACTGGAAAAAGAGGCGTTGATGGGCGCCGAGGGTGAAGAGACCTTCGCCCGCGAAGTGCGCTGTATCGACCTGTCGAACTTTGCCGAAAGAAAACATGATATTGCCGAACAACTGTGGGAGGCGGCAGTGGAGATCGGCTTCTTCCAGGTCAGCCACCATGGTATTCCGCTGGCGGAGATCCGCCAGGCGTTCAGCACGACCGAGGCGTTTTTCAACCTGCCCGACGAGGTGAAGCGCCAGTATCCGCTGGCCGGCAACGCCGGCTGGGAAAGCAAAGCGCAGGTTCGGCCGTCGACCCGCACGCCGGATCAAAAAGAGTCCTATCAGATAACCCGTCCGCTGATGGATAGGCGCTGGCCCAGCGATCGGGAGCTGCCAGGCTTCCGACAGACGATGCTCGGGTTTGAATCGCAGTGCTGGCAGCTGGGGATGAAGATCCTCTCCTGCTTTGCGTTAAAGCTCGGTTTTCCGGAATCGTTTTTCACCACCGCGCACGATCCGCAGCGTGACACCTATCAGAGCACCTTGCGCATGCTGCACTACTATGCAACCGAGCAGTCGCAGCAGGGAATGTGGCGGGCCGGCGCGCATACCGATTTTGACTGTCTGACGCTGCTGTTCCAGCGCCCCGGTCAGGGTGGCCTGCAGGTTTGTCCCGGTAAAGACCGCGAAAGCCAACAGTGGACCAGCATTGAGCCGCGCGAGGAGGTGATCACCTGTAATATCGGCGATATGCTGATGCGCTGGAGCGACGACCAGCTGCCGTCTAACTTCCACCGGGTGAGAAACCCGCTGCCCCACGAATATCAGGGGCCGCGCTACAGCCTGGCGTTTTTCTGCCAGGCCAATAAAGATGTCGAGATCCTCGGGCCGCAGAGAAAGTACCCGCCCATCAGCGCCGAGGATTATCTGCAGCAGCGGATCCAGGCCAATTTTGCCAAAGGGTAAGATGCGCTCTTGAATGGTATACCTGCCGCCGGCTTTCGCTGGCCGCGCGGCAGGACATCCGGCGCTGAGCTTTTCAGCTACCGTGTTAAGTTCCCTGGTGTCGTTGAAATATCTGAAGAACATCCCCCTAAGCGTCAGCAGCAAGCTACCTTGGTTAAGGCCCTGAAAATCACGTCCTTTACGTCGTAAACGCCGTAAAGCCAGCTCACCGGGGTTAAATGGATTACCTTAACTTCTTTATTGCTGTTAGCAGGTTAAGGCTAACCAGGGCAGGGGGCAGAATTTATAGCTCGGTAACCGGCTACGCCGGGCTTTCGGCGCCATTTGACTCCACAGACACATGTAACCTCATCTGGCGCCTCCATGCCGCTGACGCGGTATTCAGAAGCTTCCCGATGCTGTAGGTGTTAACGTCTGCTTTGTGCCAGGAGCGGACGGTGCTAACTCACAAACTGCGTAGGGAGTAAACCAATGAACAGATGTTATCTCGTTCTCATTTTCTGACTACGAAGAGCACTCTGTAGGATATTAATAGGTATAGTTGTCTAAGACTTTCATGGGGGGCATATTCGAAAACATTAGTTGCTAGGCAAGATCAAACTTATCGGTGCCGAACATGCCAATGACTGGTATTAGAATAAATATCAGTAGTATAGTGTAAGAAATGTATCTAACATAAGGGATAGAAATGCGCGATTATTCACTACTTATTGGAAACGGCATAAATAATATTACAAATGGAAATTCTTGGCTTGATGTTTTAAATAACCTAGGGACAACATATGGGATAAAAATTGACACTCATGAAAAACCATTTCCACTAGCCTATGAGGAGATTTATTTTAATATTTCAAATAAGCAAAAAAATGGATTTTCAGAAAATAAAATAAAAGATTCCATCGCATCAAAGATAAATGCAATAAAACCAAATGAAATCCATCAAAGAATAATTGAGTTAGAATGCAATAATATTTTAGCAACAAACTATGATTTAGCTTTTGAATATTGTTTAGATGATAGCATCAAGCCTAATGATTTAAAAAATGAAGGTGTAATAAAAGAAAGTAAATACAATATTTTCAGGCATTATCAGGTGAAAAACAAAAACATATGGCATATACATGGAGCAGTGAATAACCCAAACTCAATAATTCTTGGCTATGAACATTACAGTGGTTATTTGCAAAGTATGCGGGGGTATACAACTACCGGAAGTCAGTATTCCAATAAATCGTTCAACGAGCCGCTTACAAAACGGTTGCAAGCAAATAATATTGGTAATAGCTGGATCGATGATTTTTTTACTAAGGATGTATATATCTTAGGCTTGAATTTGGATTTTGTTGAAATTGATCTTTGGTGGTTACTTACATTTAGAGAAAGGACTAGAATTGCAAAGAAAATAAGCTTGCAATATGAGGTGACATATTACATTCCTGGTTATTATTATAATGACGCTGCTTCCAAACCAAAAATCGATCTTTTGAAAAGTGTTGGGGTTATAATTAATCATGATTTCGGGTTAGTGTTCAAAGGGAAGGAAAAGGAGTATTACCTCGATGTAATCAAAGATATTCAGAATAAAACTAACAGATAATCTTTTCTCTATAAAGAGAACGGTCAAAGAAAAATATCCTTTGACCGCTGAGATGAGCATTTAGTCCGTTCCTCGCTCATAGCGGATCTTCAACTCAGGTAGCTTGTCTGCTCTGTGCCAATCAATGCGGCTCAAGCCAGTAAGGTAGCTAGTTTTTGTAGGCCGGGTAAGGCGTAGCCGCCACCCGGCAAAAAAATGGCACAAAAGCAGCACAACAGTGAAGCCTAGATAAACCGCCACACACCGCTATCCGGAATTATCCCTGTTGATGCTACGCTTAGCCGCTACCATGTTAAGCCACAAGTATAGCAGGAATAACTGAAGAACATCACCCTTAGCGTCAGTAGCAAGCTGTCGATCCCCTCCTTTCCGTCGCAAGCGCTGTAGAATCCTCTCAATGAGGTTAAAAGGATTTCCTAAACCTCTTCAGTGCGGAACGCGAGTTAAAGCTAATCAGGACAGGAGGATAGGCAGAATTTATAACTCCATACAAAATGCTCTTATCGAACGGTTCAACCGGACATGCTGGTGACCCAGCACAAGAAGCTGATATTCATCACCTTCGCTTGCATAATTGGGTCCTATTGATTTCTTCTACCGCCTCTAACCAAGTGTTCAATATATGGATTAATTTTTTGCATTACCAATGCTGTAAATTCAGCCGCAACTTCTTTTGGTATAATCTCGCCTTCATTTATTCCGAGTTGTTTGGATGCATGTTCAAATCCTGTTTCAACTGCTTTTTCCAAAGAGCGACTTCTATCTCTTTCCACTATGATAGTTAGTGCATAATGTATTGCTGCCTCATAAACTTTATGATTAAAACCGCCCCCCTCCAAAATCAATGAAAACTCTTGCGGATTGACTTCTGAATTTACTTTTACATCAACTTGGGTGCCATCTAAGGGGTTAATTGAGTACATTTTATTTATAATACCCCCATGGTAGCACTCACTCAACAAAACCACTACTCGAAAGAAACCAAAATATTCAATGTAAGACCAAAGCAATTTGGTTTTTGGATCTCCATGTAGCGATACACAATGGAAAAGTTTATCCTCAGGTCGTCCCTGGATTAAGTCGGATAGATAGGCGAAACCAAAAGGAATAGTTTCGAGATCTTCATTAAGCAAGTATTGTAGAGCTTTATCGCAATGATTGTTTTCAACACCGCATACTGACGCAAATGCAAATGCTGTTTTAACCAAAGAACGGCCAGCATCAGGGCCGCCAAGGGACAAACTGAAATGAAGAGGTGAATCTAGATAGTCAGTGGTTACATCAAGCTCTTTTAAAGCTCTTTCAACATCCAGTTTCGGATATTTTCGTGAGATGCCCTTGAGCCGTTCTTTAGCTTCATCAATATTTTTTGCTATTAGGCTAATTTTTACAGCATCGCCTTCTACTTCTTCGAGATACGCAGACTTCTCTATCGTGAGAGTTCCATCATTCAGAAGCCAATATTTCTCACCTTTAACTGTTTGCACTATCTGCTTAGGAGGCTTACCTCTCTCTCTACTGATACCCACAGCCAATGAAAACCAATTTAGTTGTCTAGCCAGTTCCGCATCCCATTTTTCACCTAGCTTGTTATTACAGGTGTTACAGATAAACTCTACTGTTTTCTTTCTGCCACCTAATGCATTCGGAATAACGTGCTCTTTAGTCCTATTTTTTCCTGAGAGAGACTTATCGCAAAAAGCACATTTCTTAACAGTAATCATTATGTTTCCCTCTTAAAAAATGAGCGTGAGCATCTATTAGCATCACCTTGGCTTATGGCCAATTATCTCATATTTAAAATAATGACCAAACTGAATGAAAGCATATATTCATTGATATTGCCTATGAGTCTTATCATGTTAATTTTTACGTATTGCGACGATATAGTCGATGAGAATTCCCTCTTTCATTTTCACACCTTGCCATCAAAAAATACCTATACTTCTAATAATATAGCATTAATCCGACAACATGAATTACATATCCTTCCAGCCAGCCAACGTCCGCTCCTCGCTCGCAGCGGACCTTCAACTCAGGTAACCGTTCACCCTGATGTGCTGGTGTGAAAGGTGAAGCGGAGGGCCATGTGCTGCAGATCAGGATTCAGCGGTGCAGACTTTTCTGACCTTAGGGGAAGGGGGCGGCACACTCTGCTTCAGTGGGGGTAGCTAATCATCACAAATTGTTAGATACAAGGAATAGGGCTTGCCGATACGGGTGACAAGGGTATCTCTGCCGCAGCCATAAAATCGATAAAACAGCGTATTCGCGGTGACAGGTAGCGGCTGGCGGGCCACAGGACCGAGAAATGCCCATCCTTGACGCAACAGCCGGGCAACACCTCCTGCAGTTGTCCCTCGTTGATGGCCTCGCGCACGACAAAATCAGGCACATAAGCGATGCCCATCCCCGCCGCGCTTAAGCGAATGGCGGCCTCAATGTTATTGACTGTCATAATGGCAGCGGCCCTGAAATCTCCCGTCAGCCGCATATCGCGCAGTTCCCAGGGCTGGATCAGCCCTGTCGCGGGGAAGCGAAAAAAAATACACTTGTGCGCCGCTAATTCCGCTGGCGAGCCGGGAACGCCGTATTCCGCCAGATAGGCCGGACTGGCGCAGAGCACAAAACGAAAGCCCCCCAGCTTTCTGGCGATCAAGCGGGAGTCCGCTAGTTCGCCGCTGCGGATAGCGACATCAAATCCTTCATCGATCAGATTGACCAGCCGGTCACTAAAGTCGAGATCCAGTTCAACCTGCGGATAAAGACGGCTAAAGGCGGTGAGGGCGGGGAGCAGCAGGCGGTAGCCGATGACAGGCAGTGAAATCCTCAGTTTACCGGTGGGCTGTGAGAGACTGCTGGTCAGCTCAGACTCGGCCTCCTGGATCTGCTCCAGGATACTCTGGCAGCGGGTCAGAAACGCGGCCCCCTCCGCCGTCAGGCTGACGTTTCTGGTGCTACGGTTGAACAGCCGGACCCCCAGCTTATGCTCAAGCCGGGCGACATTCTTACCCACCGCCGAGGCAGATATCCCCAGCAGCCTGGCGGCCTGAACAAAGCTTAGCGTTTCGGCGGTGCGGACAAAGGACGTCAGCGAAGTGAGGCTGTCCATCGATTATAAACCTTTTGTCTCTTAAGAAGATATTTTCAGTCTATTTATCGGCAAGAACATCCGCAATAGGATGGCGATAGTTTATTCATTCCTTGCCGACTGATGAGGGCCGCCCGATGTTACTCACCGCCAGAACACCTTCCCGATACGCCAGCGCCCTGGCCGCGCTTTCTGTCTTTATGGCGGCCTTGCTGCTGCCGTTAAGTTTTACCGGCGGCGTCATGACCACCCCCGCGATACAGCAGTCGCTGGGCGGCTCTCCCGCTGCGCTGTCGTGGCTGACCAATGGCTTTATGCTGACTTTCGGCAGCTTTTTGCTGGCCGCAGGGGTGAAGGCGGATGCCATCGACAGAAAACGTATTTTTATCGCCGGCGCCGCGCTGTTTTGCCTGAGCAGCCTGCTGTTTTGTCTGACGCACAATCTCTTCCTGTCAGGCGTGCTGAGGGCGCTGCAAGGTCTGGCCGCGGCGATGATTTTAGCCAGCGGCAGTGCGGCGCTGGCCCAGCTGTATGACGGCGCTCAGCGGACGCGGGCATTCAGCATCCTGGGCACGGTGTTCGGCGCCGGCCTGGCGTTCGGCCCGCTGCTGATCGGCTTCATGACCGACGCGGTGGGCTGGCGCGGCGTATACGCCCTGTTTGCGCTGCTCTCGGCGATGGTTCTGCTTATCGGTCTGGCGTATCTGCCGGCGGCAGAAAAAAACCAGCCGCGGACACCCGACAACCTCGGCTTAATCCTGTTTACGCTGGCTCTGATGCTGTTTACTGCATCGCTTATGGTCATTCCGGCCCGCGGCTTTTTATCGCTGACCACGCTGGCCTTGTTCATCGCGTCGGCGGGACTGTTCGTGGCGTTTGCCGTACGCTGCCGGAGGGTGAGCAACCCGGTGCTGGAACTCTCCCTGCTGCGCCATCCGCGTTTTGTCGGCGTACTGTTGCTGCCTGTCGCCACCTGCTGTTGCTACGTGGTCCTGCTGATTGTTGTTCCACTGCATTTTATGGGCGGAGAGGGGATGAGTGAGTCGCAGAGCGCGCTATATCTGATGGCGCTGACCGCGCCGATGCTGATTTTCCCATCCGTTGCGGCCCTGCTCACCCGCTGGTTTTCACCGGGGCGGGTATCCACGGGAGGGCTGACGATGGCCTCCGTCGGGTTGCTGTTGCTGGGCGATGCTTTTCACAGTAACCATCTTTCGCAATTGGTGCTGGCTCTGATCCTCTGTGGGGCGGGGGCGGCGCTTCCCTGGGGGCTGATGGACGGCCTGGCGATATCCGCTGTGCCGGTGGCGAAAGCCGGTATGGCGGCAGGCCTGTTCAACACCGTTCGCGTTGCCGGCGAGGGGATCGCCCTGGCGATAGTCTCCGCGGTATTAACGGCAAGCAATACCCTGACCCTGCAGAGTCGCGTTCACGGGTATACCCCCGAGGTGATTCACCGCGCCGCAGGCTGGCTGGGAGCCGGCAATATGCCGCAGGCGGCTGCGCTTTTGCCTGACTTTTCCCTCCGGGCGCTGCGCGAGAGCTATGACTCTGCTTATACGCTACTGTTTAGCGGGCTGGCGGTCGTCACCCTGCTGTGCGCCCTGATGGTCTGGCGGACGCTATGCCGGAAGGGGAGCGATTTCCAAACCCGCAACAGCGGATCCTGAGCCCCCTTGATAACGCATCGGCGTCACGCTCCCGGCAACCGCCTTTCCCGGTCCGCTCAGCGAACCGGGACTGTCATTGTTTCGCTGGCGGAACTATGCTGATCAGGGCGGCCACATGCGCCGCTCCGGCCGCGGAAACAGTGACTCACAGGTGGCGGTATGGCGAGTGATCCTGAACTGATTTATATCGAGATCCTGGAAACGGTGCTGATGGCCACCCTGGATCCCGATTTGTGGAAATCGGCATTGCAGAAACTGGCGTTCCTCACCGGCCATCAGTACGCGGCATTTCTGTTCTACGATAAAGGCAATGCGCACCTGTTGACCGATTCACTCCTGCTCGAGGAAAAAGTCTTTACCGCCTATCGCGACGTGTTTCTGGCCATCGATCCCGCCGAAAAAATATTGACCGCGTTACCGGTCGGGCAAATGTACCGGGACCGCGAGTATTTAGGCGATAAATTTATTGCCGGCAGCGTCTATTACAATGAGTTTCATCACCCCAACGATCTGAATAATCTTACCAGCGTCAAGCTGTGCACCCTCAATGGCTATGCCACCTATTTGTCACTGATGACGGCCAATACGGCGGCTTATCCACAGCCGGCGCAGTTTGAGCTGTTCAGGCGTTTGATCCCGGCGCTAAAAACCGCCTGCCAGCTTCACGCCCGATTTGAACAGCTGCGAGACACCATACAATACCAGAGCGCGGTGATGGACAACGGGATCTACCCTGTATGGCTGGTGGATCATGGCGGTAAAATTCTCTACGCCAGCGCGCATGCCGAACGCTACCTGCGCGCCAACGCCCGCCTCTCCTGGTATAACGGGGGCGATACGCTGTGCCTTGATACCGACAGCAAAAAACTGAAACGGGCTATCGAGCAGGCCACCCGGACGGCAGAGCCGCCGAGGGCAGGCGTGTGCTATACCGCCGGGCGTCAGCCGAAACCGATCCTCGTGATCCCGGCGGCCCGCCAGACCGGGATGGCCTGCGTGATTATTCCCGAGCCGTTTCTCACCGGCAGCGCCTTGATGGAACTGTTTAACGTCAAGCCTGCCGAAAATGCGGTGGCGGAGCTGCTGGTGCGGGGCATGACGCCGGATGAGTGCGCCTTACATCTGGGCGTATCTATCGCCACCATCAGAACCCACCTTAGCGCCCTGTACCGGAAAACCCACACCCGTAATCAGGCAGAACTGCTGCTGATCATCCGCGCGATTCACGGCTGATGGTCTCGCATCCTCAGGAATGATGGTCGCGCAGGAAAACGGTCAGCACATCTTTCGGCGGCACGCCGCCGCATTCGCCAATCATCCAGCCTACCGCGCCGCGGTGATAGGCGCCGTGAAAGAGCATGTGGTTCAACATCTCCATCGCGGTCATATTGCCGTCGCCGCCGTCGACAAATTTGAAGGCGATACGTTCGTGGAAATCGGCGGGGGTCATGGCGCTGACGTAGTGAATGTATTCGTCCGTACAGGCGGTCATTGCCGTTTCCAGCGCATCAATGGTTGGCGTCTCGGGGGTATTCAGCGCGGTGTAACCGTGCGTCCTGCCGCGCAGATTCGCCCGGAAAATCATGTCAACGACATGGATATGGTTCATCAGCCTGAGGGTCAGGTGGCGTTTTTCGCCATGTACTGTTCCGTCTATCGTGCGGATCGCCTGTAAGGTGGCAAGGTCAATCCAGCGCTTGTACTTCAACAGCGTCACTACAGTGTCTTTGTCCATAGTCGGTCCCGGGTTGGTTGAGCCATTATCTTAGCGATGATGCCAGCGAGTTGTCACTCGCCAGCGCAAGGCACAAAAAAAGCCTCGCCGGGGCGAGGCTTTTCAATAAGCAGGTGAGTTAGTCAAACACACCGTTAATCACGGCGGTGACAATGGCAGTGCTCAGCGCTACCAGCACCAGGTCATCGCCGACCGCCCTCCATTCATAGCCCGGATAATAGGGCAGATCGTTAATCATAGAAGCTGGCAGGGTCTTTTTCGCGATACCCGGAGGGAGCGGTTTGCCGCGGGCGACATTTTTGGCGATACCCGGAGGCAGCGCCTGATAGCCGACCAGACCGTAGTTCACGGCCAGGGAGCGCGCCCGTGAGAAACTAATATCGCTGTCGACGTGGTCGGGCTTGCCGTAGTTTTTGCGGTTGCCATGATCGGCGGTGGACTGACCTTTATTTTGTCCTTTATTACCATGGTCGCCGCTGTTACCGCTGTTACCATGATTGCCGCTATTGCCATGGTTACCACTGTTCCCGTGATTACCTCCGCCATTGCCATTACCGTTACCCGGGTTGGCATAGGCCGGTGCCGCCATGACGGCGAGAGAAATAACCGCCGCCAGTGCTGTTTTAATAGTGCGACGCTTAAGCATGATCTTGCTTCCTTAATGTGGAGTACACGCTTAAAAAATAAGATAACGCTATGCCTCAGGCAATCTCATAGAGTCTTATTTTTTTCCGGGATTTCACGGGAAGGTCATTAAGGGATAGCGGGACGCGAACGAGCAATTCCATTGCTGCGTTTTGACAGACGGGCGACCGCGCCCCGCTAAATTTGTCGCCGGCAGGATCGCTCCCGGGCGTGTCGCAAAAAAATGCCCGAAGCCATCGGGCAAAAATGAACAAAAATATTACGCTTCATTCATAACGCGTCTCACAAGACGGAGCGGATAGTAAATCCTGGCGCCGCTGCGCACAATCGACCGGTTGTTTAGAAATAAATAACCCCCGTCGGCCGCGCTCAGGACGCGACCCAATGGCAGGCCACTCGATGGCCAGGGGCCACCTCGCGCAGCGCCGGAGCTTCTCTGCGGCACAGATCGCCGGCCTGCGGGCAGCGAGATGAAAAGCGGCAGCCGGCGGGAGGATTGATCGGATCCGGGATCTCGCCTTGCACCAGCGCCTGCGGTTCGCTGTGCGGGTCGAGGGTCGGCACCGCGGCTAGCAGAGCGCGGGTGTAGGGATGGAGGGGGCGGCTGAACAGCGCATCGCGGCTGGCGCTTTCCACCAGTTGCCCGAGATACATCACCGCCACATCGTCACATAAATGCTCCACCACCCCGAGGTCGTGGGAGATAAACAGAAACGTGACGCCGCGGTCGTCGCGCAGGTCGGAAAACAAATTGATGATCTGCGCCTGAATCGACACATCGAGGGCCGAGATGGGCTCATCGGCGACGATAAAATCCGGGTTGAGGATCAGCGCCCGGGCAATACCGATCCGCTGGCGCTGGCCGCCGGAAAACTGATGCGGAAAGCGGGCGTAGTGTTCCGGCGCCAGGCCGCAGATCTTCATCACGTCGATCACCCGGTCATAGAGCTCATCGCGGGTGCAGAGCTTGTGCTGCAGCATGGCTTCGCCTATCGCCTCGCCAATACGCAGCCGCGGGTTCAGCGAGCTGTAGGGATCCTGAAATACCAGCTGCATCCTCGGCCGAATGGCGCGCAGGGCGGGCCCGGTCAGGTCGGCCAGCTCCTGACCGTGAAATTTCACGCTGCCGGCGCTCTTCTCGTACAGGCCAAGCAGGGTTCGGCCGACGGTGGTTTTGCCGCTGCCGGACTCGCCCACCAGGCCAAAAATAGTGCCCGGACGGATGTTAAAGCTGACGCCGTCCACCGCGCGAAGCTCGCCGGTCTGCTGGCCAAAGAGGCCGTCGCGCAGCGGAAAATACTTCTTCAATCCATCCACTTCAATAACATAGCGATCGCTCATGCTGTCGCCTCCGCAAATTCGCTATAAAAGCAGGCGGCCCGCTGGCGCTCGCCGAGCAGCGGCGGAATCGCCTCCCGGCAGCGCGGCGTCGCCCGTTCGCAGCGCCCGGCAAAAGCGCAGCCCGCCGGCAGGGCGGCCAGATCCGGCACCTGACCGGGAATCGAGTACAGTCGCCGACGCCGCTCGCCCGGCACCGGGCGGGAGGCGATGAGCCCACGCGTATAAGGGTGCTGCGGATGGCGTAGCACCTCCGCCGTGGCGCCCTGTTCCACGATCCTCCCGGCATACATCACCACCACCTGTTCGGCCATCTGCGCGATCACCCCCAGGTCGTGGGTAATCAGCATCATCGCCATCTGGCTGGCCCGCGCCCGGTCCCGCAGCAGGCGCAGGATTTGCGCCTGCACGGTGACGTCCAGCGCGGTGGTCGGTTCGTCGGCAATCAGCAGTTTGGGCTGACAGCTCAGCGCCATGGCGATCATCACCCGCTGCAGCATGCCGCCGGATAGCTGGTGGGGGTAGCTGGCCATCAGGCTGTCGCCGCGCGCCAGGCCGACCTCGCTTAGCAGCCGGGTAGCCAGCTGCCAGGCGGCTTTCGGCGTGGCGCCGAGGTGGCGGATCGCTGGTTCGCACAGCTGTTCGCCGATGGTCAACACCGGGTTCAGGGCCGACATCGGTTCCTGAAAGATCATGGCCAGCTGGTGGCCGCGCAGGTCGGCCATCTGTCTGGGGTTCAGCCGCAGCAGATCGCGGTCCGCGAAACGAATTTCGCCGCCGTCGATGCGCGCTGCCTGCGACGGCAGGAGGCCCATCAGCGCCATGGCGGTGACGCTTTTGCCGCAGCCGGACTCGCCCACCACGCCAACGGTTTGCCCGGCCTGAATCGTGAAAGAGACGTCCTGCACCGCGCGCACGCGATGACGTTCGCCAGCGAAAGAGACGGAGAGATGATTAAAAGAGACTAACGGTAGGGTCATTTCAGCCTCGGTTTCATATTGGGATCCATGGCGTCGCGCAGGCCATCGCCCAGCACGTTAATGGCGATCACGGTGAGAAAGATGGCGATCCCAGGCGGCATCCACAGCCAGGGACGGCGCTGGAAATCGATCAGGCTATTGGCGGCATCCATCATATTGCCCCACGACGGCGTTGGCGGCACCACGCCGAGGCCGAGATAGCTCAGCGCGGATTCGCTGAGAATGGCGTTGGCGACAGCCATGGTCGCCATCACCACCAGAATCGGAATGGTATTCGGCAGCAGGTGGCCGAACAGCCGGCGACGCGCCGACAGGCCCAGTACCCGGGTGGCCAGCATAAAATCGCGTTCGCGCAGGGAGAGACATTGCCCGCGCACCAGCCGCGCCAGTCGGGGCCACTCCAGCAGGCTGAGCATTACCACCACCATATAGATGCGCGAGTCCGGGGAAAAATCGAGCTCGGAAAGCATCGCCCCGGCGACAATCAACAGCGGCAATCCAGGGATGGTCATCACCAGGTCGGCCACGCGCATGATCACTCTGTCGGTTAACCCACCGACATAACCCGAGAGGGCGCCGAGCAGATAGCCGAGGAATACCGACATCACCATGGTCAGCAGGCCGATAATCAGCGAGATGCGCCCGGCCAGCAGCAGGCGGGTGTAGACATCGCGACCAAGGAAATCGGTCCCCAGCCAGTGTTCCGCGCCGGGCGGTTGGTTGATGCTCAGGGCGTCGGTGGCATCATCTTTCCACGGCGACCAGACGGGCCCCAGCACGCACCACACCGCCATTACGGCCAGCAGGATCAGGCAGAACATGGCCAGCCGGTTACGGCGCAGCTGTCGCCATCCCTGGCGCCAGGGAGAGGGGGTAATGTGCGCCAGCGCCGGGATAGCCGCCTGCCGCTGGCGGCGACGGGAAGCAAAGTAAGACAGGATCATCATGACCTCACCCGAATACGTGGATCGGCCCAGGCGTACAGCACGTCGGCGAGCAAATTACCGACTATCGTCAGCACCGCCAGAAACAGAGTAAACCCCATCAGCACCGGATAGTCGCGGGCGGCCAGCGAGTCGATATGGATGTGGCCTGCCCCCGGCCAGTTGAATACCTTTTCGGTAATGATCGCCCCGGAGAACAGCCCCGGCAGCTCAAAGCCCAGCAGGGTGATGATCGGCAGCAGGGCGTTGCGCAACGCATGTTTAAGGATCACCGTGCGCTCATGCAACCCCTTGGCGCGGGCGGTACGGATAAAATCCATTTTCACCACGTCGAGCATACTGGCGCGCACATAGCGCGTCAGGCTGCCCGCCTGCAGCATCACCAGCGCCAGCACCGGCAGCGCCAGGTGGGCAGCCACTTGCAGCACATACTGCCAGCCGCTTTCGTCGCTGCCGGTATTGGTCATCCCGCCTACCGGCAGCCAGTGGAGATCGACGGCAAACCATTTAATCAGCAACAGGCAGAGGAAAAAGGTGGGGAATGACATGGCGGCAAACACCGCAACGCTCACCAGATGATCAAACCAGGAGCCAGGTCGCAGGGCCGACACCACGCCGACCGCCAGGCCAATGCCCCAGTAAAAGACCAGCGCGACGCTGGCCAGCAGAAAAGAGTTCCAGATGTACTGATTGAGCAGTTGGCTGACCGGGATCTGATACTGCAGCGAAAAACCTAAATCGCCTCGCAGAAGCTGTCCCAGCCAGTGGAGATAGCGGGTGAACAGCGGCTGGTCGAGGCCATAGATCGCCTTCAGCTCCGCAGCGCGGGCGGCGGTCAGGGTAATATTGCCATCGATAAAGTCGCCGGGGGTTTTGGCAAACAGCATAAAAATAATGAACGAGGCCAGCAGTAGCATCGGCAGCGTTTGCAGCAGGCGCCTCAGGATGAAATTTTTCATGACGATCTCGCATCAGCCGCCGGTTAACCCGGCGGCCAGGGGATTTACTTAACGATTTTCACATCCGGCAGGCTGCCGGTCAGGCCGTTGTAGATATCCGGTTTAAAGCCGGTGACGCGGGCGCTGCTGGCGGAAAGGATGTTGCGATAGCCGAGCAGGATCACCGGCGGATCGTCGGCCAGCACTTTATACAGCTGGTGATAGATCGGCTTGCGCTTTTCGATGTCGAGCACCGCGTTGCCGGCGTTAATCAGCTTATCGACCTCCGCGTTGTGGTAGCCGGACTCTTTAGCTTCGCTGCTGTAGAAATCCCATACCCCGTCGTGCGGGTCGTTGAGAGTGCTGGTGCTGAACGAGGCGAGATCGTAATTTCCGGCTTTGCGCTGCGCCATCAGAGCGTTGAAATCCACCACCTGCGGCTTAAGCAGCACGCCGATCTGCCGCCAGTTCTCTTTGGCGATGGGGATCAACGCATCGTTGAGCACCTTCTTGCTCACCAGCAGGGTTAGCTCCAGGCGCTGGCCCTCTTTGACGCGGATACCGTCGGCGCCAGCTTTCCAGCCGGCCTCATCCAGCAGCTTTTTCGCCTGCGCCGGATCGTAATGGTAAGGATTGACGCCTTCTGCGTTAAAGGCCCAGGAGATCGGGGCGATCGGCTCGATGGCGACTTTGCCGTACCCCTGATAGACCACGTCGATCAGCTTGTGCCGGTCCAGGCCGTAAATCAGCGCCTGGCGTACCCGCTTATCCTGCAGCGCCGGACGATGAACGTTGAATTCCACCTGGCTGTAGTCGCTGGAGCCGTAAAGATTAATGTTGGCGAAGCCGAGCATCTTCAGCTGTTCGATATCGTCAGGACGCGAGGTAAAGGCGTCGTAGTCGGTCTCCCCGGTCTGGAACAACTGGAAGTTGGTCGACGGATTGGTCACGCGATAGATAAAGCGCGGCGTTGGCGGCGTCCCACGGTAAAAATGGCTATTGGCATGGAAACGAATTTCCTGACCGGGAATATAGGTATCGTACACGTAAGGGCCGTTGCCCAGCGGCTTGCCGTGCAGTGAGCGCAGATAGTCGAGATGTCCCCGTTGATATCCTTTGCCGTACCAGGCTTTCGACAGCACTGGCCCGCCAATTTTGGCCAGCGTGGTGGCGCCTGGCTGGGTGGTGGTCACCTGAAGAGTGAGCGGGTCGATGACCTTCAGGCCGCTGACGCTGTCAGCCTTGCCGGCTTTGTATTCTGCGCCGCCAGCGATATTGGCCAGGGTGATGTCGGTATCGCCATCATATTTGGGGTCGAGCAGGACCGTCAGGGTAAAGGCGACATCTTCCGCCGTCAGCGGTGAACCATCGCTGAAGGTCAGACCAGGGCGCAATTTAATGGTATAGACTTTACTGTCCGGGCTGACCGTCCAGCTCTCCGCCAGCCCCGGGACCAGCTTGCCCTGGCTGTCCCAGTCGATCAGGCGTGAAAAAATGACGTTCGTGACGTTCTCATCCCAGCCGTTGACGAAAAAGTAGGGGTTAAAGATCCCCTGCGGCTCGGAGATCCCGGCCACCACCGTGTCTTTACGCAGCTTGGCGCTGGTCGGGATCTGACTGGCGTCAGTGGCCGGGGTGATGCCTTCTTTCAGGAGACCCTCAGCAAAGACAGCAGAAGAAAATGCTACCACGCCGCCGAGCAGGGCCACTTTTAGCGCCAGGGCGAAGCGGGTTTTTTGGGTTTTTAATCCTTGTTGTAATCTGGACAAAAGTGCTACCTCATCAAGTGATTGCGTGGTGATTTACAATTCATGACGAAAGATAAGAGGCGCACTTCGCCCTGTCTAACACTGAAACGCTATGATTTATAACCAATTATCCTTAGCAAAGGATCGGAAATATAATTCCATTCTATGGCTATGGCGCAGTGGTTTCCGCTGCCTGAAGAGGGTGGGTCAAAATGCTGTCCGCGACCCAGCCATCCTGCACCAGCGCGCTGGCGGCCAGCGGCCCGCTCAGCCGGACCTGCAGCTGGCCGATGACCCGGCCCTGGATACGCTCGCAGTTGCTGTACAGCAGGCGGGCGTCGCCCCCCAGCAGGCTGGCGATATGCTGCAGATTGGGTTCGCGACCGCTGCTGCCGTCAAACCGTAAGGTCACGATCTGCTCGCCGTCGCGCAGCGATGGCCCGGCCTCCGGGCGGTCGGGGTGCTGCAGGCCGAGCATAGCGCGCGTCACCGGATGCTGCGGGTTGCCAAACACGCGCCAGACCTCCCCCTGTTCGACAATGCGTCCGCCTTCGAGCACGCTGACCCGATCGCAGAGGGTGCGAATAACCTCCATTTCGTGAGTGATCAGCACGATAGTCAGCCCCAGGCGCTGGTTAATCTCCTTCAGCAGGGTTAACACCGACAAGGTGTTTTCCGGATCCAGCGCCGAAGTTGCCTCATCGCACAGCAGAATTTCCGGTTGAGTGACCAGCGCCCGGGCGATGCCGGTTCGCTGTTTCTGGCCGCCGGAAAGGCGGGCAGGGTAGCTGTCGCGCAGGGCGCTGAGGCCCACCAGCTCAAGCATTTCCGTTACCCGCCGCTGACGTTCGCCGGCCGGGATGCCAGCCATCTTCAGCGGCAGCGCAATATTCTGCGCCACGGTTTTGGTGGCCATCAGGTTAAAGTGCTGAAAAATCATCGCCACCCGCCGACGCAGGTCGCGCAGCTGGCGCGTGGAGTAGCGAACGGTCGACTCGCCGTGGATGAACATCTCGCCGCTATCGGCACTTTCCAGGCGATTAAACAGGCGCAGCAGGGTGGATTTTCCGGCGCCGCTGCGGCCGATGATGCCGAAAATTTCGCCCTGACGGATGGTCAGGTCAATGTCCTGTAGCGCCTGCACGCCGTTAGGATAGGCTTTGCTGATACCAGCAAACTCAATATGGATCGGTGGGGCGGGGATATGCGTCACGATGATGCGCTCCGTTAGCCCGGGCAGCGGCTGTCGCCGCTGCCCGCGGTGATTAAAATCCGGGTAAAATTTTGCCCTGATAACGCGTCAGAATGAACTGACGAACGGCGTCCGAATGCAGCGCTTGCGCCAGTTTCTGAATGCCCGGGTCCTGAATATTGTCCGGACGCGCCACCAGATATTCGACGTACAGATCGCTGCCTTTTTCCACCAGCAACGCTTTATCGGTGTCGATACCAGCCTCCAGCGCATAGTTGGCAAAGATAAAGGCGAGGTCGACCTGCTTCACCGCCCGCGCCAGCATGGCGCCCTCCAGTTCGCGGATTTTAAAGTGATGCGGGTTGCTGGTGATGTCCTTCGTTGCCGATTGCGGATTGTGCGGATCCTTGAGGGTAATCAGCCCGGCGTTGCTTAACATCACCAGCGCGCGTCCGGTGTTCACCGGATCGTTAGGAATGGCGATCGTCGCCCCGTCAGGCACCGCGGTGAGACTCGTGTATTTGCTGGAGTAGGCGCCGAAAGGTTCGATATGCACCCCGACCACCGGAATAAGGTTGGTATGCCGGGTCTGGTTGTAGTTATCGAGAAACGGACGGTACTGGTAGTAGTTAGCGTCGAGGTGTTTCTCCGCCAGCTGCTGATTGGGCTGTATAAAATCGTTAAATACTTTGATCTGTAAATCGACGCCTTCCTTTGCCAACACGGGCTTCACAAACCCCAGGATTTCCGCATGCGGTACCGGCGTGGCGCCGACGATCAGCGTCTCGTTAGCCATTGCTGTGGTGGAGAAGAGGGCCAGAAGTCCGGCGGCGATAATGGATTTTTTCATGATAATGATTCCTGAAACCTGGAAAGGTAAGTTATTTGCGGCTGACGTAGCGCACCAGGCGGTCGCCGCTCATTTGCAGAAGCTGTACCAGCGCAATCAGCATCAGGACGGTGACCACCATCACGTCAGTCTGAAAGCGCTGATAACCAAAACGAATGGCCAGATCGCCCAGCCCGCCGCCGCCAATCACCCCCGCCATCGAGGTGTAGTCGACCAGCAAAATGGCCGTCACGGTCACAGCGGCGATCAGCCCGGCCCGCGACTCCGGCAACAGCGTGTGCCAGATAAGCTGCCAGGTGCTGCCGCCCATCGACCAGCTGGCCTCCACCAGGCCGTGCTCCACCTCGCGCAGTGCGGTTTCCACCAGCCGGGCGAAGAACGGGGCGCAGCCGGCGACCAGCGGCGGAATGGTTCCTTCCACCCCCAGCGAGGTGCCGGTCAGCAACGTGGTCAACGGGATCATAACAATGAGTAAAATGATGAACGGCAGGGAGCGCAGCACGTTGACGCACAATGACAACAGGCGGTAAAGACGCGGGGCGTACAGCAAACGCGGCTCGCCGGTGAGATAGAGTACGATCCCCAGCGGAAGGCCCAGCAGCACGGTCCAGCCCAGCGACCAGGCCAGCATGGTGAGGGTATCGAGGGCGGCCTGGGCCACATCGCTCCAGTCGATTTGTGCGAAAAATGCCAGCAGACTCGTCATATCAGTTCCAGTCATGTCGTTGCGGACGAATACCGTTCAGAACCCAGTTTCCGAGCAGCTGATACTTCCAGCGTACCGGGTCGTGCAGGGTGTGCACCCGGGCATTGCGCCAGTGGCGATCGAGGTTGAGCGACTCACCGGTAGCCCGCGTGCCCCCCAGCTCAAACAGGCGGCTGGCGGCCTCCAGCGCCACTTCAGTGGTCCAGATTTTGGCGCGGGCGACGGCCAGCGACGCCTCGGCGACATGTTCCTCACTGAGGTCATTTTTATAGCGGTCGAGCACCCGTCCGGCCCGCTCCAGCAGCGCGTCGGCAGCGGCAAGACGGCTATCCAGCTGACCGATATGGTAGATAGTCAGCGGGTCGTCACTGGCCCGCGCCACACCGGCGTCGATCCACGGTCGGGCGCTGTTGCGCACGAACGCCACGGTATCGTCCAGCGCCGCGCGGGCGATACCGGCGTCTATCGCCGCGGTGGTCAACTGGGCGAAGGGGCCGGCAAGGGTCGGGCTGGCGTAGGACTTCCACGTTGGGAAAAGGTGGAAGGGATTGACCGGAAGATTATCGGCCAGTACGGTGCCGCTGGCGGTAGTTCGCTGACCGAGGCACGCCCAGTCATCGACCACCGTCAGCCCCGGGCTGTTCTGTGGCACAAAGGCGAGCTGGGCGCGATCGTCAGCATCCAGCGCCAGAATGCCAATCCAGTGGGCATACAGTGATCCGGTGCAATAGCCTTTACGGCCAGTGATCCGCAGCCCCTCGGCGCCTTGCACGATACGGGTACGAATATCGAGGACCGTTTTCCCCCCGGTTTCCGACAGGGCATTGGCGAAGCGATAGCCTTGCAGTACCTGGGCGAAAAAGAACGCCTGCTGGTCGTCGCTGCCCTGCAGACGAATATCTTCCAGCAGGCAATAGTGGTTCTGGGGAATCTGACCTAACGATGGATCGGCCGCGGAAAGAATGGCAATGACCTGCGCCAGGGTCGCGGCCGAGACCTCGGCGCCGCCAAAGCGGCGCGGCACCGTAATACCCCACAGCCCGCTGTTGGAGTAGGTATTGACGATCTCCACCGGGACGATACCCGTGCGGTCGCGCTCGGCGGCGCCGGGTTTGAGCACGGCGGCGATCTCATCGGCGATGGCGAGGGCTTCCGCATCGCTGGCAATAATATGCGCCTGCGGCGAGGACTGGGTGTAAGGCAGAGCGGGTGAACTGGCTGACATCATCTTCTCTCTTATTCAGTGAATAGCTTATGCGTAAATTGGATAAATAAATTATTCATAATGCCCATGGGTTATATGTATGAGTAAGCAAAACACGTGCCAGCGAGAGAGGAAGGCAGGTTGGCGATATTTAGCGGGGTGGCTATGTCTGCTGACGGAGCGGACTGCTGCAAATGCAGCGCGCTTTTGCGCTGCCTGTTGCAAAGGCGACAGTTAGGGAAAAGCGACCTCCGGACAGAGGGAAGACTGCCCGGCGGTGAGTGTGGCGAGTTCTCAGCGATCCTTCGCCGTAGGGGGGAGCAGTGAGGGGGCGGTCGCGGTTAGCGGCTGCCAGAGCCGCTCGGGGTCACGAAACCCCGCTTCGACGAGGGCATAAAAGCGGCTGGCATGGAGACCATCGACGAAGGCATGGTTAAATCGCCCGGCTACCGGGATCACGCCGTTCTGCAGTTTCCCCCAGGTGAGCGCAGGAACCGCGGCGCCCACCGCGTATTCCGCATGGGTCATCGAAGTAAAGTGGAGCCACGGCAGACAGCTGGCGCAGATAAAATGTTCGCCATCGACGATGAGCGGCGCCGGCGATGTCTCTCTTGCCGCGACGATCTTCGGCGTTGCCGCGGCGCTGAAGGCGGTGAACTCGGCAGCGTTGTCGCACCATACCTGGCGGAAGCCCTCCTCGACGGTCATCACCGGCGTCATGACCGCCAGGCTGTCATATTCAATCACCTCGCCATCGCGCACGCGCTGCCGGAGCTGCGGCACCCCGTTGGCCGCGCGCAGCAGGGCATAGAGCGCGAGCTGAAAAAATGAGACCCGCCGGTCCTTCGCACATTCGTACAGGCGCTGCGCCTCTATCGGAACGCAGAGATTAAAGCTGGGGTTGGCAAATTGTCGGTAAAAGGTGAAATGGTCCCGGCGGGGCCAGGCCGCGGTGTCGATGATCCGGTAACGTGCCATGGATGCCTCCTTATAGCTGGCGGTCTACTGACTATGCGACGATTTCAATCAGGTTGCCATCGGGATCGGCGATCACCGCCTCATAATAGCCGTCGCCGGTGGTGCGCGGGGGTGAAACCAGTATTCCCGCCGCTCCGGCGCGTTGGGCAAGGGCATCGACCTGTTCTGCACCGCCCACCGAGAGGGCCAGATGCGCCCAGCCGGTATGGTTATTATCCGCGCTGGCCTGCTGCAGGCCAGGCTTGGTCATCAGCTCGATCACTACTTCGTCGTCGATGGTGACAAAATAGGAGGCAAATCCGGGGTTGGTCTGGCTGAGGTATTTTTCATTGATACTGGCGGCAAAGAACTCGACCCAGAAGCGGGCCTGAGCCTCAAGCTGTTGGGTCCACAGAGCGAAATGGGCAATTTTCATGGTAAACCTCCGGGCTGGAACATTGACAATCACAGCAGGGCAGACGATCATGCTTACTGTTGCTCGTTTATGATTATTTAAGGAGTTGCCTTGCTCGATTATGCTGCTTTTCCCCAACAGCGACAAGCGCTGATTTGCCAGATCCTGCAGGAAAACGGCAGAGTGGTGTGTGCGGATCTGGCGGCGCGTCTTCAGGTGTCTGAGCATACTATCCGCCGCGATCTGCATGAGCTTAGCCGCGAAGGCGTCTGTAAAAAAGTCTACGGCGGGGCGGTGTTGAGCCTGCCGGAAGCGGGAGACTACAGTGAACGGAAAGATAAAAACCGAGCAACAAAACTCAGGATCGCGCAGCAGTGCGCCCGGCTGGTGAAACCCGGCGGCACTATTTTCATTGATACCGGCACCACCAATCTGGCGATGGCCGAGGCGCTGCCCGCCGAGCTGGCGCTGACGGTGGTGACGAACTCTCCGGAGATCGCCGCGGTGCTGGTGAAAAAGCCGCTCTACGACGTGGTGATGCTCGGCGGCCAGGTACAGCGGGCAAGCGGGGGCTGCGTTGGGGCCGCGGCGGTGGCTCAGGTGCAGGGGATGTTATTCGACCAGGGGTTTATCGGCGGCTGCGCCATGGCGCCAGAGTCAGGCCTGACCGGTTTTGACTATGCCGACTGTGAGTTTAAGAAAGCGGTGATTAAGCAGTGCAGCGAAATTATCATCGGCCTGACCTCGGATAAAATTCCGGCGGTGGCGCGGTTCGTGGTGGCCGCGAGCAGCGATATCGATGTGCTGGTGGTGGAGGAGAATATTAGTCGCGAATATCGCGTTGCCTTTCAGCAACACGATATCCGTATCCATACCGTGTAGCCGCTAGCGGGTGAGAGAGGTAGCGATAAGCCGCAGGCCCAGCGCCCCCAGCACCGTCGCGGTGGCGATATCGATTCGGCGCTTCAACCGCAGGTAGACCCGACGCGGGCGATCGGCGGAGAGCACCAGCACCACCAAGTGAATACCAGCTAACGTCAATCAGAAAACTCATCAGCGGCACGATGTAATAGAACGCGGTGGGGATCTGCGTCGGCAGCAGGGCGGTAAAAATCGAGGCAAACACCAGCGCGGTTTTGGGATTGCTCAGCTGGGTATACAGCCCGTCGCGGAAGGTCTTCAGCAACGAATGGTTGCCGGCCATGCCGCTGGCGGAAAAATCCATCGGCTGCGCCGAACCGCGGAAAATCTTATAGCCCAGCCACAACAGGTAGAGCCCGCCCGCTACTTTCAAGCCAATAAACAGCTCTGGCACCGCGGTGAGCACCTTCTGCAGGCCCAGCATCGCCATAATAGAAAAAATGGCGGCGCCGGCGCCGGTGCCGAGGGCGGTCACCAGACCGTGCAGGCGCGAGCGGGCGACCGCATTGCGCGCGACAAAAATAAAGCTCGGGCCGGGACTGATCACGCCCATGATCAGCACCGCGGCAATGGCCATCAGGCTGGATAAGAACATAGCAACTCCTGGTGTGTTCGCCGCCGTCAGGCGGTCGGCAACGTGGGGACGGTACGAGCAGACAGAGTAGCAAACTGGCTCAGGAAAGCACGTGAAAACCCTGTGGAATAGGCGAGGCTGAATGGGCATCCGCGGCGCGCGTTTTCTGCGCAACTGTTTGAATAACGATTCCCATTCTTGTCAGCAATGGTAAACTGAATAACTGTGATCTTTGTCATACCGTAATAACTACAGAGAAGAGACACTGCTATGCAACATATCATTGAGGGCTTCCTCAACTTCCAGAAAGAGATCTTCCCCCAGCGTAAAGAGCTCTTCCGCAGCCTGGCTTCCAGCCAGAATCCCAAAGCGCTTTTCATCTCCTGCTCTGACAGCCGTCTGGTGCCGGAACTGGTTACCCAGCAGGAGCCGGGACAGCTCTTTGTTATTCGTAATGCCGGGAATATCGTGCCGTCTTTCGGGCCGGAGCCGGGCGGTGTATCCGCGACCATTGAGTATGCCGTGGTTGCGCTGGGCGTGACTGATATCGTGATCTGCGGCCACTCAAACTGCGGGGCGATGAAAGCGATCGCCACCTGCCAGTGCCTGGAGCCGATGCCGGCGGTGTCTCACTGGCTGCGCTACGCTGATGCTGCAAAAGCGGTGGTGGAAAAGAAAACCTGGGCCAGCGAAACCGATAAGGTCAACGGCATGGTGCAGGAAAACGTCATCGCTCAGCTGAACAACATCAAAACCCACCCGTCGGTGGCCGTCGGCCTGCGCGACCATACCCTGCGCCTGCACGGCTGGTTCTACGACATTGAAAGCGGCGAGATTCAGGCGCTGGATAAAAACACGAAATCCTTTGTTTCGCTGTCGGACAATCCGGACGTCTTTTTCGAATAAAGCCGTTCCCAGGGCACGGAGGCCCTGTTCATCTCATCTCCTCACCCCTACCACTCCACGGAAATTTTGCCGAAATGGGCGCCGCTTTGCAGATAGCGGAAGGCGTCTGGTAAGGCCGCAAAATCAAACACTTTATCGATGACCGGCCGCGACGCCTGCAGGTTCAGCGCGTTGACGTAGTCCTGTTGTTGCCGGCGATGACCCACCACCAGCCCCTGCAGCCGGGCCTGTTTACTCATCAGCAGATGGGTGGGCACATGACCTTCGAAGCCAGTCAGGACGCCGATGAGGGCGATGTGTCCGCCAACACGGACGGCTTCGAACGACTGGCTCAGGGTGCCCGGTCCGCCGAGCTCGAGGATAATATCGGCCCCGCGATGACCGGTGATGTCCTGCACCGTAGCACCCCACGCCGGGGTGGTGCGGTAATTGATGAGATGGTCAGCCCCCAGGGCGCGCGCGCGGGCGAGCTTTTCATCTGATGAGGAGGTGACGATGACCTGCGCGCCCATGCTTTTCGCCAGCTGCAGGGCGGTTATCGACACGCCGCCGGTGCCGAGCGTCAGCACCGTATCGCCCGCTTTTAGCCGCCCCTCCACCACCAGCGCGCGCCAGGCGGTGAGGCCGGAGGTGGTGATAGTCGCCGCTTCCCTGAAGCTCCATCCGTCAGGCGCATGGGTAAAATGGCTGGCCGGTCTGACCACATACTGGCAGGCAAACCCCTCGGCGCCGTCGCCCGGGGTCTGGCTGAAGTCCTTCACCTGCGGGCCAGGACGGCCATCCAGCCACTGCGGGAAAAAGCCAGCCACCACCCGGTCGCCTGGCTGAAACTCGCTGACTCCGGCGCCAACCGCTTCGACCACCCCCGCGCCGTCCGCCATCAGGATCCGCCGATCGGCGGTAGGAATCACCCCCGTCGCTACCAGCAAATCATGATAATTCAGGGAGGTGGCGTGGAGCGCTACGCGGATCTCGCCTGCCGCCGGCGCGCCGGGGTCGGCAAGATCGACAAGCTGCAGATTGTCCAGTGAACCGGGTTTGTTGACGATCCAGGCTTTCATCATCGGGTTCTCTTTTCCGGGGGATACGGTAAGTATTGGCCCGGAATTGGCTGAACGCCACAGCGCGCCGCTCAGGCAATCACTGCCCGGAGAAAGAGGCGAAAAAAAAGCGCCGTTTTTGACGGCGCTTTTTTCATTGCGAAAGAACGAAGAGATTATTTGCTCAGCTCAGCCGTCATATGGACGCGATTATTAAACTGGGCGCTGGTGATTTTATAGGACGCACCCTGCTCAGCGGCCTGGGCGGCGATTTTGGCTTCAGCACGGTCCAGGGTGGAGGCGGTGGCGCTGACGCTCTGGGCGAAGCTAACGGAAGAGAACAGTGACAGTGCAGCAACAGCAACGAAAGTTTTGATGGATTTCATGGTCGTATTCCTTAATCTGGTGTCTGATATAGGGCTTGTCGCCCTGATGTGATAAAGAATACGCGCAATACCTGGAGGTTAAAATCAAAACAATTTGCGAAACTCATTCAAATTATATGAATGATTTTCGGCCGGTCGCGATGCGGCACGTCGTTGCCGGGCTGGCCGTACTCCTGGTCTATAGCAGCTGAGATCGGCGCAGAGGTGGCTAAACGTGGCCTCCGCGGTCATAAAATGATGAAAATGAGTATGGCTGACGAGGCGAAAATTCATTTTGATCCGCTCCAGTCCGTTATAAACCCGCTTGCGATTAACCCCCAGCGCGTCCGCCATCTGATTAATTGACTGTCCGTCGACCACGCCACGAATCATCTGCATCTCCAGGTCATTAAGTGGGGCTCGCAGCCGGGAGGAGTGACTCTGACGCTGATGGCGCGGCGCGAAAGGGCGGCTACGGTCTGCCAGCCGGCGCAGAAGGCGGCCGATCTCGTGAACGCTTTCCCGCTGGCTGACCCACAGGAGGGTATCCGCGTAAAAGGCGCGTCCGCGTCTCACATTGTTGGCGGAGGTAAATCCGACCACCAGACCGGGATAGCGCTGGGCTAATTCAGCAGCGGCCTGATAATCGTGATAGTTTTCCAGCGCTAAAATAATTACATCCATCCCGGCCAGATCGGGCAGATGGCTGAGCGGCAGTGAATGAATAATATTCAGACCGGGCAGGGTTTCCTGAATATCTCTGAAACACTGGGCGAGGCCGATATTAAAATAAATATTATTGCTGTGAATTAAAATATTCAAAGAATAAATCCTGTTGCAAGCGATCTAAACGGCGTGGAGAGGAGATTAGTTGCGAACCAGGAGCTTATTCATATCAGCAGGCGAGTTATTTATATAATTCATCATGCCCGGCGGTTTGAAGGAATAAATTTCGGCTACGCAAGCAGGGTTAATATAATACCCTGCGCATTTAACGCGGACAATTAACGTGCTTTCGACCCCCGCCTGGTTTAAGCGAGATTTTAGGGTCTGGATAACCTGCCATAATCGCTGCGCGGACGGACGGAGATTATTTTTTTCCCAGACGTTAATCATTAACTCTTCATCGCTGACCAGACGTTCTCTGCCATGCGCCAGCAAATACTCCAGTAAACAAGCCATGGTGCTGCGCAGCTGAACCTGCGTTCGCGTCCCACGTAACGCGATAATTTCCCGATGATGCAGGCAGTAGAAAATATTATCCGCTAACTTATAGCCAAGTAGTTTATAGCCTGTAGTCATCCACCACTCCCTGACAAATCCCCGTATTGCCGGTGCAGAGTACCCGCCTGCGGCGGTCTGACCAAGTGAATTTTATTAGCTAGAATAATCAAAACAATTAACCACATTAGCATACATAACTAGAATAAAAATCTGATAATCTTGCCCTCTTCTGTTGGATTATGTGGTATAGGAAAAGTCTTAATCAAGCGGTGGCCGAAGTTAAACGGTTGAAAATATAGGTGGCGAAATCAAAAAATCGCACTTACATTGATCTAGATCAATTTAATACCTTTCAGGTGGCAATCACCATTTACATAGCAAAACAAAGATTGAAATAACTACGTTTAAGCGGTGATAAGCTGATTCTGAACTTATGGAATTACCCAGGGAACTGTTCATTACTTTCAGGAGCGTTTTTATGGTCATTGCAACTCGTAAGCCTCTGTGCAACAAACGCTGGTCCGCCAGCCCGGCCTCTCAGGATCTTCAGTTGACCCAACTGCGTCACCCATGGGTCGCCACCAAAGCCAGCTGCAAAAGTAAAAAAGGCTGGAAGAGCCGCGGTTAACGGCTAGTCCACTTCCCCAGACACCACGTCCCGGTCGCGTTAATGTCACGACCGGGGTTTCGCTGTGATCGGTGTTCGCCGCGAAGGTCACACCGGGCGCAGGCAGTAGCCTGAGGCGGTATTCTCCACGCGGGCGAAACCTGGCAGGCCAAGATGCATACCGGCGATGAGCCACCGTTCGCGGGCGGCCTGGCGCAGCAGACTTTCCCGTGTATGCCGGGCCTGGTCAGGATCGACGTCAAATGCCACCGACACCTCTGGCCGGGCGCTCTGGATCGAGGGAAAGTGGACGATATCCCCCCAGATTAGCAGCGACGTTCCGCCCGCCTCAAGGCGATATCCGGTATGCCCTGGCGTATGGCCGGGCAGGGGACATGGCCGGATCCCGGCTACCGGCTCGTCTTCATCAATATCACGAATTTGCGTCGCACAGATCGCCATTATGCGGCGGACGAGCAGCACGTTACGTTGTCCACGATCGCTGGCGTTGTACAGTGTCGATGGCGCCAGCCAGTAAGCGCTTTCCCGCGAGGGTAGGAACACCATGGCGTTGGGATAAGCCGGTGTACCGGCGGCGGTCAGCAGGCCGCCGATATGGTCCGGGTGCGCGTGAGTGAGAAGGATGGTGTCAATTTCCTCAGGGCGCACGCCGAGCAGCGCCAGATTGGCAATAAGCGCGCCGCCGACGCCGTTGGCCCCGCCGGTGCCGGTATCCACTAGCACCGTGTGCCCGCGTCCGCGGATCAGGTAAGCGCCGATCTCGATGGCCTCCGGCGAGGTTAACCCGGCCTGGCGCTGCAGACGCGCCGCCTCTTCAGGGGCGATCCCCGCGAGTAGCGCCAGCGGCGCTGTCATCTGACCATCACTGATGGCGCTTATCGTCAGGTCGCCTGCTGTCAGGGTATAAAAGGGAGCAGGTGTCATGTTGACCTCACGCTTGCTCCGCCGGGTGACGCAACCTGGCGGTAATGGGCTGATAGATAAAGACCGCGGCAGAGGTGACCCGGTGATGCAGGTCGTCACGCGGGACGATGGCGGCATAGCGGGTATGCCGGCTGGCCAGACCCCCGGGCTGCAGGACGATCGGCGCAGCGACGGGCAGGGCTTCCGCGGTATCGCTCAGCAGCAGCACCTCGTCAGGAGCCACCTCCCGCAGCGCGTGAGTCGTGAGATAGAGGTGGCGATGCCAGTCGGCGATCGCCGATTGCCAGCGGGCAAAATGACCCCCACCATTGCGGCGATAGGCGTCGCTGTCGAGGACGGCGGCATCGCGGATATCGTGTAGGGCCAGGTAGCGAGGGCAGCCCTCGCTGAACGCGCAGAAGCGCTGGGAGGCATGAAAACCGGGCACCGAGACCAGCGCCGGCAATTTTTCCCGATTGTAAAAGGTATTCCACGCCGCTTCGCTTTGCGGGTCGGTGTAGGCGCATTCGACGACATAGAGCATAGTGACCTCGAGAGACAGATGATTCAGCGCATAACGCGTTTTAGTGAGTTTTCTTCATCCTATCCGGCAATAATGGCGCTGAAAAACGATGTTTATTCATCACTCAGTGATATTATGTCACTGACTTTCAATGGGCCCGCACAAGGAGCATTGGCTATGCGTCGTAAAATCCCCAGCAGCGCTGCGCTACTGGCCTTTGAGGCCGCCGCCCGCCACGGCAACTTTGCCCGCGCAGCGGCGGAGCTCGCGTTAACAGAAGGGGCCATCAGCCGGCAGATCGCCCGTCTGGAAGCGCTCCTCGACAGCAAACTCTTTGACAGGATCGGGAGCCGGGTACGGCTCAATCCGGCCGGCGCCCGCTATGCCAGACAGGTCCGCGAGATCCTCAGCAGGCTGGAGCGGGAAACCCACGACGTTAGCGGGATGCCCGCCGATGGCCGCAGTCTCGAGATCGCCGTGCTCCCCACCTTCGCCAGCCGCTGGCTCATCCCCCGGCTCGGGCAGTTCACGGCGCAGCATCCGCATATCGTGGTCAATATCGCCGCCCGCAGCGACCCCTTTATTCTGCCGGGCAGCGGATTTGATGCGGCCATCCATTTTGATCACCCGGCGTGGACCGGAATGGATGTGACGTTTTTGTTTGCGGAGTATCTGCTGCCGGTCTGTCATGCCGCGCTGCTGACGGATGACGATCTCCCGGGGCTGCTGAACCGGCTGCCGCGCATTCATCGGCGGCAAAACCCGGACGCCTGGCTGCACTATGCCCGCGAGTGCGGTCTGGCGCTGGATAACCCGGCGCAGGGGCCGCGCTATGATCTGCATGAGATGGCAATCGCTGCGGTACTCAGCCAGCAGGGCGTGGCCCTGGTGCCGAAGATGTATGTGGAGAGCGAACTGCGCAGCGGGACGCTGGTCGCCCCATGGCCGGGCTTGCCGACGCTGGCCAAGCGCTTTTGCCTGATCAAACCCGGCGGCGGCGAGGGGGAGCCGGCGCTGCAGGTGTTTGAGCGCTGGCTGCAGACGACGATTGCGGCAGGTTAACTTATGGCGGGCCTGGGGGGCGCTGCGCCGCCCGCTGGCGGGCATATTTGCCCGGCGATATCCCGGCATATCGGGTAAAGGCCACGCTGAACGCGCTGGTCGAGCCATAGCCGAGGCGCTCGGCGATATCCGTTATGCTGATGCCCGTCTCGCCCAGCCACTGCATGGCCAGGGTCATGCGCCAGCTCAACAAATAGCCCATCGGGGTCATTCCGGTCAGGCCGGTAAAGCGTTCAAATAACGTCGAGCGAGACAGCGCGCAGTCGGCGGCCAGGGCGTTGACGGTCCAGCGTCTGGCGGGGGCCTGATGCAGCAGGCGGATTGCCTGGGCGACCCGCGGGTCGCTCAGGCCGCGCATCAGTCCGGGGGTGGCGAGCGTTCCGCAGGATCGGATGGCCTCGATAAACAGCAGCTCAACCATCCGCGCCAGAACGAAAGATTTGCCTGCGCGATCCGCCTGGGCTTCCTCTTTCAGCAGCCCGACAAAGGTGGCCAGCCGCGGCTGGTCGCGAACCACCACTAAGGCGGGCAGCAGGGAGGTTAGCAGGCTGGCGTTATCCGAATCGGCAGCGCAGTGGCCAATCAGCGCCTGCATCTCCGCTGGCTGGTCGAGAGCTCCCAGGCGAAAGTGTTCCGCCGCAAGCTTCACCGGGGTGGTCTCCAGCGCCGGTGAAGGCGGCGGGGTCAGGCTGGTTAACGCGAAGCGGTACGCCGCCGGGATCAACATAAAATCCCCGGCGCGCAGGATCTGCGGCGCATGCTGGTCTATTTCCAGCCGACAGCCGCCTTCCAGTACCACGCCGTAGAACGACATTCCCTGGTCTGAACGTTTAACGCGCCATTCTCCCGCCCCTCAATGGTTTTGGTCAGCACCGCTCTGAGATTGAGCATCGCTATGATTTCCGCCAGCGGGTCGCTCATTTCCGGACTCCTGCTAAAGAATAATGGATTATTGACCCTATATCGTCCGGAGCGGGCTGTCTATGATGAAAAGGAAGAAACCAATCGGAGACAGAGATATGCAAACGATTATGATCACCGGCTGTTCATCGGGTTTTGGTCTGGAGACGGCACGTTATTTTCTTGAACAGGGCTGGAAGGTTATCGCCACGATGCGGGTTCCGCGCGAGGATCTGTTGCCGGCCAGCGACCGTCTGCGGCTGGTGCGTCTTGACGTCACCTCAGCGCAGAGTATCGCCGAGGCGATTGCCGAGGCCGGAGAGATTGACGTTCTGGTCAATAACGCCGGAGTGGGGATGCTCAACGCCCTGGAGGGGGCGTCGCGCGAGGCGATAGCGAACCTGTTTGCCACCAACACGCTTGGGACTATCGCCATGACCCAGGCGGTACTTCCCCGGTTCAGAGCGCGCCGTAGCGGGACGATCGTTAATATCACCTCGGCGGTCACCCTGCAGCCGATGCCCCTGCTGGCGGTCTATACCGCGAGTAAAGCGGCGGTGAATGCCTTCACGGAGTCGCTGGCGCTGGAGCTGCGGCCCTTTAATATTCGCGTCGGTTTGATCCTGCCGGGACGCGCTCCCCAGACCCGCTTCGGGGAAAACGCGCGTCGAACGATGGGCCAGCTCCCGGAGAGCTATGCGCCGCTCGGCCAGCAGATCCTCGACAGCATCCAGGATAACGCCAGCGTGACGCAGGCTGTCGATGTGGCTCAGGCCGTCTGGCGGATGGTGAAGGATCCTCAAGCCCCTTCGCGGTTGCCGGCAGGGGAGGATGCCCTGGCGATGGCGCAGGCTATTCATAGTCGCGAATAATCGGGTTTCGCTTTGTCGCTGGCAGGGTTCGATGACGTTCAGGCTGGAAGCGCAGAAGGCGTGCGTTTTCCGGTCACGATGCAGCAGGCTAATGTTGAGAGGGAATGATACGAAACGAGATTGGTGCGTCTGAATGGACTCGAACCATCGACCCCCACCATGTCAAGGTGGTGCTCTAACCAACTGAGCTACAGACGCATTATGGTGCGTTTAATTGGACTCGAACCAACGACCCCCACCATGTCAAGGTGGTGCTCTAACCAACTGAGCTACGAACGCAATGTTGTGGTGACAACGGGGACGCATATTAGCGGCAGGCAGGGGATGTGGCAAGAGGTAAACGTCACTTTTCTTGTACATTGTATGCGATTGCGGATCTTTTACCCACTCCGGCGATATTTTACTGAACCACAAGGATATTTCTTCGCCAGCAGGCGCCTCGCCTCTCTTTTCTTTGCCGGTCTCACCCTGCGCGTAAGGGTTGCCGTTGTGTTAAATTATCGCCCACCAGAAGAGAGGAGTAATAAGGAAGATGAAATCGATTGGTATTTTCTGCGGTTCTTCAGCTGGCGAACATCCGCTGTATCTCGAAACCGCCCGACGGGTTGGCCACATGCTGGCGCAGCAGGGACTGGCTGTTGTCTATGGCGGCGGCAAAGTTGGCTTGATGGGGGCGGTTGCCGATGCGGCGCTGGAGGCCGGGGGCACGGTCATCGGCGTAATGCCGCGCGGCCTGGTGGAGCGGGAAATTGCCCACCGCGGGTTGACGGAGCTGCATGTGGTGGAGGATATGCACGAACGGAAAACTAAAATGGCGGCGCTGGCCGACGGCTTTATTGCTCTGCCGGGCGGAGCGGGGACGCTTGAAGAGATTTTCGAACAGTGGACCTGGGCGCAGTTGGGCATCCATGAAAAACCGTGCGCATTCCTGAATATCAAGGGGTATTACGATCCGCTGCAGGCGATGGTCAATAACATGGTACGGGAAGGATTTATGCACCCGCGCTACGCGGAGATGCTGCCGTTTGCTGCTTCGCCAGAGGAGATTATCGCCGGTTTCCGCGACTATACGCCGCCGGCCCGTAAATGGGTTCAGCAGCCCGCTATTTAAACATCAAGCGAAGGGTAAACAGCGCGCAGACGATGAGCATAACCAACAGCAATTCGAAGCGATAGCGTTGCAGCATGATGTCCTCCTGAAAAAAAACCGGCGCTATTCAGCGCCGGTTTATTACCTTAACGCCTGACCGTTATGCCGCCGGTTGTACCGCCGGTTTGGCTGCGTGGTGCGCCGCTTTATGGTGCTTCTTCGCCGCCTGGGCTTTCTGCGCTACGGCCGGTTTTGTCGCCGCTTTATGGTGTTTCTTTGCTGCCTGGGCTTTCTGCGCTACGGCCGGTTTCGCCGCGGCTTTATGGTGCTTCTTCGCCGCCTGGGCTTTCTGCGCTACGGCCGGTTTTGTCGCCGCTTTATGGTGTTTCTTTGCTGCCTGGGCTTTCTGCGCTACGGCCGGTTTCGCCGCGGCTTTATGGTGCTTTTTAGCTGCCTGGGCTTTCTGCGCTGCTTCCGGTTTCGCCGCGGCTTTGTGATGCTTCTTCGCTGCCTGGGCTTTCTGCGCTACGGCCGGTTTTGTCGCCGCTTTATGGTGTTTCTTCGCTGCCTGGGCTTTCTGTTCGGCTGCCGGTTTCGCCGCCGCTTTGTGATGTTTCTTGTGGTGAACGGTGGTGTGGCTGGCTGCGGTAGCCGGGGTGGTGGTCGCGGCGTCGGCTGCGAAAGCAACAGATGACAGACCCATAGCAGCGGCAACAACCAGAGCTAATACTTTTTTCATGCTGAAATCCTCGAATTGGTTTCCTGAGTAACCCCACTGCGGGGCTGTTGGCCACACTATATGCATCTCCGGGGCGCTCATCAGTGAGTCTTTGGTGTCGGGGAGTAACGGAATGTACAACGTCGGAACATAACTGAAGAAAGAAAAAGCCCACCGGGGTGGCGGGCTTTGGCAGGATTAGCGCGCGGCGCGCTGTAAGATGATGCTGGAGGGCTGGCGCTGCAGAAAACGCATCCGCAGCATCATCATAATAGCGGCGGAGGTCAGGCCGATGATAAATCCGCACCAGAAGCCGGCGGGCCCCATGCGGGGGACAATCACGTCGGTCAGCGCCAGCAGGTAGCCGCTGGGTAAACCCAGCACCCAGTACGCGGTAAAGGTGATAAAAAAGATAGACCGCGTATCTTTATAGCCGCGCAGGATACCGCTGCCGATCACCTGAATAGAGTCCGAGATCTGGTAGACCGCCGCCAGCAGCATCAGATGCGAGGCCAGCATCACCACCTCCGGGTTATCGTTGTACAGCAGGGCAATTTGCTTACGCATCAGCACGGTAAAGATAGCGGTAAACACCGCCAGGCAGACGCCCACGCCCACACCCGTACGGGCGGAAACCTGGGCATCGATCGTTGAGCCCTGGCCGAGGCGGAAGCCGACGCGAATGGTGACCGCGGCCGCCAGCGACAACGGCAGAACGAACATCAGCGAGCTGAAGTTCAGCGCAATCTGGTGGCCGGCGACGTCAATGATCCCGAGCGGGGAGACCAGCAGCGCGACGACGGCAAACAGGGTCACTTCGAAGAATAGCGCCAGGGCGATGGGTAGCCCCAGCTGCACCAGCCGCAGCAGGACGGCGAAATCGGGGCCGCTGAAGCCCTCGGCGCAGCGGATATCGCGCATCGAACGCGACCGGCGCACCCACCACAGCATGCTGGCAAACATCACCCAGTAAACGGAGGCGGTCGCCACGCCGCAGCCGACGCCGCCCAGCTCTGGCATGCCGAAATGGCCATAGATAAAGATGTAGTTCACCGGAATGTTGACCAGTAAACCGATAAAGCCCATGACCATTCCGGGCTTGGTTTTTGCCAGCCCTTCACACTGGTTACGGGCGACCTGGAAGAACAGATAGCCCGGCGCCCCCCACAGCAGCGCGCGCAGATAGCCAACCGCTTTCTCCGCCAGCAGCGGGTCGATATTATGCATGGAGCTGATGATATACCCGGCGTTCCACAGCACGACCATGATCAGCACCGAGACCAGCCCCGCCAGCCAGAAGCCCTGACGCACCTGCGGCGCGATACGCTCCCGCCGCCCGGAGCCATTAAGCTGCGCCACCACCGGGGTCAGCGCCAGCAGCAGCCCATGGCCGAAGAGAATGGCCGGCAGCCAGATGGAGGTTCCGATGGCCACCGCGGCCATATCGGTGGCGCTGTAGCCGCCCGCCATCACGGTATCGACAAAACCCATCGCCGTCTGCGCTACCTGCGCAAGAATGACGGGTATAGCCAGAGCTAATAACTGACGCGCTTCAATGAAATACTTCTGCACGTGAACACCTTTGTATTGTTGTTATTTTGAGACTAAAAAAGCCGCCGTAACTGGCAGCAAGGGGATAAAAATGAGGAAATTCCAGTCTATTGTAGCGAGGATTAGCCATTAAGCCAGTGAAAAAAGAGTCGAGGCACGAAGCGCGCTGGCAACCGCTCAGCCCTCCTGTTATTGTTCCCGATAGCGAAAACGGTAATGATACCGTCATGATTTTCAACAGGAGCCAAACATGTTTACTGGTATTGTTCAGGGAACCGCGAAAGTGGTCTCCATTGATGATAAACCCAATTTTCGCACCCACGTGGTGGAGCTGCCGGCGCATATGCTGGAGGGGCTCGAAACCGGGGCATCGGTAGCCAACAACGGTTGCTGTCTGACGGTGACCGACATCAACGGCGCGCGCATCAGCTTTGATCTCATGAAAGAGACGCTGCGGATTACCAATCTCGGCGATATTCAGGTAGGGGATGAAGTTAACGTCGAGCGGGCGGCGAAATTCAGTGATGAAATCGGCGGGCATTTGATGTCCGGCCATATTATGACCACCGCGGAAATCGTGAAGATCCTCACTTCCGAAAATAACCGTCAGATCTGGTTTAAAGTACAGGACCCGACGCTGATGAAATATATCCTTTATAAAGGATTCATCGGTATCGATGGCATCAGCCTGACGGTAGGTGAGGTGACGGCAACCCGATTCTGCGTGCATCTTATTCCGGAGACGCTGCAGCGGACCACGCTGGGGGCGAAAAAGCTGGGCGACCGCGTCAATATCGAGATCGACCCGCAAACCCAGGCGGTTGTCGATACGGTCGAACGCGTGCTGGCGGCGAAAGAGATGGCGGCAAAGGTCAGTGAAGCCTGAAAAAAATCCCCCGCCGGTGAGCGGGGGACTGTGTTTTAACGGGCGACGCGCAGTCCGTGTTCAACCCCGCGCGAGAACACCACCTGCCAGAGCTGAATGTCGCGGGCGCGGAAGGCGCCGGCGCAGGCGTTCAGGTAATAACTGAACATGCGTTTGAAACGCTCTGAATAGTTATCGGCAATTTCCGGCCAGCTGGCGAGGAAACGCTCATACCAGGCCATCAGGGTGGTGTCGTAATCGGCGCCGAAGTTGTGCCAGTCTTCCATCACAAAGTGCTTCTCGCTGGCATCGGCGATCTGCCGTACCGACGGCAGGCAGCCGTTGGGGAAGATATATTTATTGATCCACGGGTCAACGTTATGGTCGGTGACTTTGGAACCGATGGTGTGCAGTAAGAAGCGGCCGTTGGGTTTTAAATTACGATCGGCGACCTCAAAGTAGGTGGCGTAATTTTTGGGACCCACATGCTCGAACATGCCGACGGAGACAATGCGGTCGAAGCTGTCGTGCAGATCGCGATAATCCTGAAGACGAATCTCTACGTCAAGGCCATCGCAGCGCGCCTGGGCCATCTTTTGCTGTTCGGCGGAGATGGTCACGCCGACAACGCTCACCTGGTAATTTCGCGCCATATATTCGGCAAGACCGCCCCAGCCGCAGCCGATATCCAACACTCGCATGCCTGGCTCGAGCTCCAGCTTACGGCAGATGAGATCCAGCTTATCCTGCTGCGCGGCTTCGAGGGTCTGCGCCTCTTTCCAGTAACCGCAGGAATATTGCATGTAGGGATCCAACATCCGGCTGAAAAGATCGTTGCCGAGGTCATAGTGCTCTTTGCCGACAATCCAGGCGCGTTTTTTACTTTGCAGGTTAAACAGGCGAGCGCCTGCGATGCGGAGTGTGTCTTTGAAATGATGAGGGAGTTGTTTTTCCAGCCCGGCGCGGAGCACTTTATGGAAGAATATATCCAGACGCTCGCAGTCCCACCAGCCGTCCATATAGCTTTCACCTAAACCCAGCGACCCCTCCTGCAATACGCGTTTAAAAAAAAGAGGGTTTTTAATCCGCAAGTCTGACGGCGCGGAGCCGTTGATTTCAATTCCCGCACGGCCCAACAATTCAGCTGCAATCCGGTACCAGTCATCATTTGGTACACTTACTTCTTCTATACACGATGAACTCATAGCTTCTCCATCACGCCCAAGTGATCAGAACCTTAAAACAGCGTAGACGCTTTTTTGGCTTTGTGAGAAATCTCACGGATAATCCGTGAAGTCGCTATCCGACGTAGAACAGAGGAAGGGAGATAACCCTTGCCGAAAGGCCTTCCATGGTGAAACGGAGGCATCCTGCATCCGTTAATCTGTTAAATATTTTTTATTTATGTGAACCCGGATCCAGTATAGGACGCTAAGTACTGGCTTTCAATAAAAATATCTTAGCGTGCTAATCACTGGTCCGGGCTCTGGCGACGGGCGTCAGGCGTGGGAAGAGTGGGCCGCCAGCTCTGGCGTCTGCTGCAGTCGATAACCCACTCCGGCTAACAAAATAGAGACCAGCATCACGCTGGTGGTGGTCAGCAGCGGCGTGGCGATCAGCGCGGAGACTAACAGGCTGGTCAGGAAGCACAGGCCAAGCTGGAGCGTGTTCTGCAGCGCCGCCGCGCGGCCGGTTGCCTGCGGGAAAGGCTTCAGCGCCTGAGCGACCACGATAGGGTAGATCCCGCCGTTGACTACCGCCATCAGGCAGAACGGGATCATTAACGCCACCAGCGAGGCATGCGTTTGCAGACCCACCAGCCAGGTGGCGGCGACGCTGACGGCGAAGATCACTAACAGCCACGGGAGCATCTGTTGTCCGGACCATTTTTGCAGCAGCGCGCGACAGCCATAACCGCCCACCAGAAAAGCGATGGTCTGCGGGATATAGCTCAACCCGATAGCGGTTGGGCCGTAGCCCATCTCATGAAGGATAAACGGCGAACCGGTAAGCCAGGCGAAGAAGCTGGCGGAACAGGCGGCGTAGATCAGGACGTTGCCGCTGTATTCCCGGGAGCGCAGCAGCGCGAGAAAAGTGATTTTCTTTTCAGTCACAGTGGCCGACTTAGCGGCGGCTTTCAGGCGCAGGGCAGGCAGCATCAGCAGCAGGGTGATGGCAAACAAGGTGGCGAAGATGGCCTGCCACTCGAAATGCACCAGCAGCCAGCTGCCCAGCAGCGGGGCCAGCGCAGGGGACAGCCCTACCAGCGGCATAATGGTGGCGAAGATGCGGTTGGTGCGCTGGGCGGGATAGTAATCGGTCACCATCGCCTGCCAGGTGACCGCCGCGGCGCAGACGCCAATCGCCTGCAGAAAGCGCAGCGCCAGCATCAGAGTGGCGTTCTGCACCCACAGCATCCCCAGGCAGCCGACCGCGAAAATCGCCAGGCCGCTCAGCAGCACCGGTTTGCGCCCGTAGCGGTCCGACAGCGGCCCCCAGAACAGCTGGCCCAGCGCGAAGCCGGCCAGGAACAGGCTCAGGCTGGCGCTAATGGATGCGGCGGAGGTGTCGAGATCCTGCTGCATGGCGGCAAATGCCGGCAGGTACATATCGGTGGCCAGAAAGCCCAGCACGCTCAGACCGGCCAGCCAGACTAAAAATCCTTTCCCAGGTTGTGACATAACGTTCTCTTTTTTGGAGTACAGGTACGATGCCGCAGAGTGTAGGGAGTGCATGGTGGCTTGTGAAACGCTAATATTTGTCACATGCATTCAAAAATTTTGCAGGCAGAAAATGTGGTCTGAATACTCTCTGGAAGTGGTTGATGCCGTCGCCCGTAACGGCAGCTTCAGCGCGGCGGCGCAGGAGCTGCACCGGGTGCCTTCCGCCGTCAGCTATACCGTGCGTCAGCTCGAAGAGTGGCTGGCCGTCCCCTTGTTTGAGCGCCGTCATCGTGACGTGGAGCTGACCCCTGCCGGGGTCTGGTTTTTACAGGAAGGGCGCTCTGTTATCAAAAAAATGCAGATCACCCGCCAGCAGTGCCAGCAAATCGCTAACGGCTGGCGTGGGCAGTTGTCAATCGCGGTGGACGATATCGTGAAACCCGCGCGGATGCGCCAGATGATCGTGGATTTCTATCGCCATTTTCCCGACGTCGAACTGATCGTTTTCCAGGAAGTGTTCAACGGCGTATGGGATGCGCTGGCCGACGGCCGCGTGGAGCTGGCGATTGGCGCAACGCGTTCTATTCCTGTCGGGGGGCGCTACGCGTTCCGCGATATGGGGATGCTGAGCTGGGACTGCGTGGTGGCGAGCGATCATCCGCTGGCGAAGATGGCGGGTCCGCTGAGCGATGATGTCCTGCGCAACTGGCCGTCGCTGGTGCGGGAGGATACCTCGCGTTCATTGCCCAAAAGGACAACGTGGCTGCTGGATAACCAGAAGAGGGTGGTGGTCCCCGACTGGGAATCGTCGGCCACCTGTCTGTCGGCAGGGCTCTGCGTCGGCATGGTGCCAAGCCATTTCGCCCGGCCATGGGTGGATCGCGGCGAGTGGACCGCGCTGGCGCTGGAAAATCCGTTTCCGGATGCGGCCTGCTGTCTGACCTGGCAGCAGAATGATGCTTCACCGGCGTTAAACTGGATGCTGGACTACCTGGGGGACAGCGACACGTTGAATCGGGAGTGGCTGCGGGCGCCGGAGTGATCCGCGCCCGCCAATGCTTTAGCGACGATAGTCGACAAACGGGCCATCCGCCACCGAGCGGCGTTCGACCAGCCGAGGGTGCACTTCGATAGACTGCGACTCTTCGCGCTTGTTGACGATACGATCCAACAACATATTGAACGCGGCTTCGCCCAGCGAATCTTTCGGCTGATGAATGGTGGTTAACGCCGGGCTGAAATAGCGGGCGTTGCGCACATTATCATAACCGATCAGCGAAATGTCCTGCGGCACGCGCAGCCCCATTTCATCCGCGGCGCAGATGGCGCCCATCGCCATAATGTCGCCGCCGCAGAAGACCGCCGTTGGACGGTGCTGCTGGCTGAGGATCTGCTGCATGGCGCGGTAGCCGGACTCCGGCTCGAAGTCGCCCTGTACAATCCAGTTTTCCGGCACGCTGATATGCGCCTCTTTCATCGCCTGCATGAAGCCGGCCAGTCGCCCCGCGCCGGTGTTGCGCTCCAGCGGGCCCGGGATCACGCCGATTTCGCGGTGACCGCGTTCAATCAGGTAACGTCCGGCGATATACCCGCCCTGGAAGGCGTTATCGATCACCGCATCGGTAAAGTCGGCTTTGGCTTCGCCCCAGTCCATCACCACCATCGGAATATGGCGGTACTCTTCCAGCATGCTCAGGACGGAATCCGGATATTCCGAACACATCACCAGCAGACCGTCGACGCGTTTTTGCGCCATCATCGACAGATAGGCACGCTGTTTTTCCGGGTCGTTCCAGGCGTTGCCGAGGATCAGAGTATAGCCCTTCTGGAAACAGCTCTTTTCCACGGACTCAATGATTTCAGCGAAATAGGCGGCTTCGCTACTGGTCGCCAGCAGGCCAATCGATTTTGTATGATTGACTTTCAGGCTGCGGGCCACGGCGCTCGGCGAGTAGTGCAGCTCTTTAATCGCCGCCCATACCGCATTACGCGTCTCTTCGGCAACGAAACGGGTTTTGTTAATTACATGTGACACAGTTGTAGTGGAAACGTTTGCGCGCTTCGCTACATCTTTAATAGTTGCCATTACATCTCACTCCATGCCTTGACCTGATCGCCTGATCATCGATACGTAAACGTTTGCCTACACACACCCTGAATACAATTTTCAACATTGCATCACGTCGGGAAAACGACACAGAACGACAGGAAGGGGTCAATGGCCGATACGCTTTTAAATTAGCGTGGGATTTTGTCCGATCTTGGGGCAAAGTGGAAGAGCAAAAATGTGCATCGCCCTAAATCCCGGAAGATTTTTGCGATTTTTTGTGCAAAAATGAGCAAGCTCACTTTTGGTGTGGGGATAACAAGAGGGAAAAATGATGGATACCAATTTAAAGTTTTCGCTGATCACCACGATTATTGCTCTCGGCGTGATCGTCGCATTCAGCCTGACCGCCATTCTGCACTAATGCTCCAATGAGGGAGGAGCGCGGCTTCCTCCCCGTCTCCCGCCATTATTATCAATTCTGCAAAAATCTTTTGTCATTTCGTTCACTTTTGTTTTTTTGTGATTGATGTCATGCTTTTGGCTTCTGATGTTATGCCGTCCTTCCTGACGGTCTGATGGAGTCATTGAATGAAAATCAACTTTCCTTTACTCGCGCTGGCGATCGGCGCCTTTGGCATCGGTACCACCGAGTTCTCCCCAATGGGATTGCTGCCGGTGATTGCCAAAGGCGTGGACGTTTCAATACCGGTGGCGGGAATGCTGATCAGTGCATATGCCATCGGCGTCATGGTCGGCGCGCCGCTGATGACTCTGCTGCTGTCGCATCGCGCCCGACGCAATGCGCTGATTTTTCTGATGGGGATCTTCACCGTCGGCAACCTGCTGTCATCCATTGCGCCGGATTACACTACGCTGCTGCTGTCGCGCATTATTACCAGCCTCAACCACGGCGCCTTTTTTGGCCTGGGGTCGGTGGTGGCGGCCAGCGTGGTGCCCAGGCACAAGCAGGCCAGCGCGGTGGCCACCATGTTTATGGGCCTCACCATCGCTAATATCGGCGGCGTGCCTGCCGCGACCTGGCTTGGGGAAACCATCGGCTGGCGGATGTCCTTCCTCGCCACCGCGGGGTTAGGCCTGCTGGCAATGGTGAGCCTGTGGTTCTCCCTGCCGAAGGGCAGCGCGGGCGAGCGGCCGGATGTCAAACAAGAGCTTTCGGTCCTGTTACGGCCGCAGGTGCTCTCAGCCTTGCTGACCACCGTGCTGGGCGCCGGGGCGATGTTTACGCTGTATACCTACATTTCGCCGGTCCTAAATACGCTGACCCATGCTTCATCGCTGTTTATTACCGCGATGCTGGTGCTGATTGGGGTTGGTTTTTCGCTGGGCAACTATCTGGGTGGCAAATTCGCCGACCGGTCGGTCTCCGGCACGCTGAAAGGCTTTCTGCTGCTGCTGATGGCGATCATGCTGGCGATCCCGCTGCTGGCGCAATCCCAGGCGGGGGCGGCCATCAGTATGATCGTCTGGGGCGCAGCCACCTTTGCGGTGGTGCCGCCGCTACAGATGCGAGTGATGCGCGTGGCGCATGAGGCACCGGGGCTCTCATCTTCGGTGAATATTGGGGCGTTCAACCTTGGCAACGCGCTGGGCGCCGCCGCCGGCGGGGCGGTGATCTCCGGCGGACTGGGATACGCTTTTGTGCCGGTGATGGGCGCGATCATTGCCGGTCTGGCGCTGCTGCTGGTCTGGTTTAGCGGACGAGCGCAGCCGGAAGAGGCCTTTGCCAGTCAGTCATAAACGGGTGGGAAAGCGCTAAAAAAAACCGCAGCCGGGGGGACCCAGCTGCGGTTTGTCGTTTATGCGGCCAGGTTAGCGGCAACAAACTTCCAGTTAACCAGCGCCCAGAAGTGATCCAGATAGCTTGGACGGGCGTTGCGGTAGTCGATGTAGTAAGCGTGTTCCCAGACGTCAACGGTCAGCAGCGGCTTGGCGTCGGTGGTCAGCGGGGTACCGGCGTTGCTGGTGGAGACGATAGCCAGGCTGCCGTCGGCATTTTTAACCAGCCAGGTCCAGCCAGCGCCAAAGTTTTTCGCCGCGGCGTCGGTAAATTTGGCCTTAAACTCAGCGAAGCTGCCGAAGGATTTGGCAATAGCGGCAGCCAGCTCGCCTTCCGGTTCGCCGCCGGCGTTCGGTGCCAGGCAGTTCCAGTAGAAGGTGTGGTTCCACACCTGCGCCGCGTTATTGAAAACACCGCCTTCAGAGGTGCGCACGATCTCTTCGAGCGATTTCCCTTCGAATGCGGTGCCTTTGATCAGGTTGTTAAGGTTAGTGACATACGCCTGGTGGTGTTTACCGTAGTGGTATTCCAGGGTTTCTGCGGAAATGTGCGGCGCGAGGGCGTCTTTTGCATATGGTAATGCAGGTAATTCAAACGACATTGCTACTCTCCTTATAACTTTTTTGTTTTATCTCACATTGACAAGATGAGGTTTTCACCTGAATCGAGTGCTTACCGGCCGACGCTGTCGCGTCCCGGCCTGTTATTGTATTGAGAATGTTAACATTTGCCGCAGGCAGTGAAAAGCCTTACAACGATAAAGGCTATTATCACAGGCGCAACTGCCGAAGGCTTAACCGTTTTCTGCGGAGCAGAGCGTAAGACGCCCGTAGATGTTGCAAAAATGTATAAGTTAAAGGGGGCAGGGTCTACATTCTCTCGCCGCGATGGTTCATTTCTCAGCACGTCATTCGAAGATCCCTGCAGCGCAAGCGCCTGAGTGGAAATAAGCATTCTAAATCAATTAATTAATGATGCTATGCTTTCAGGTAATCGCCGCTATGCCAATAATTCATTGTCTATTTTTATATTTGTATGACAAATATAGCCGCCGGCAGCAATTTCCACAGGATGGCTACGATGGCAAAAACAGATGAAGTGGTAAGCCCGAAAATGATCCCGGTAGTGCAGGGGATCGTTGACTGGATCGAAGCACATATTTTTGACACCCTGCCGGTGAGCGCGATAGCGAAAAAGTCCGGCTACTCGCACTGGTATTTCCAACGGCAATTCGCCATGGTGACCGGCTGTACGCTGGCGAGCTACGTCAGCCGACGGAAGATGACCATCGCGACAATCTACTTAACGCAGACCGAGGCCTCGATGCAGAGTATTTCTCAACGTTTGGGGTACGACGGGCAGGCGGCATTCTGCCGCACCTTTCACCGTCACTTTGGCATGTCGCCCACCCGCTATCGTCGGGAAGGGCCGGTCACAGAGGCGAATATGCAGTTTCCCCTGACGGTAGGGGCGGAGAACGGGCAGGTGAAGAGGGCTGCCGCCGTAGCGGCAGACCGGGATCAGCGAATGGTTTTCGGGGTCATGACGCGCCGGGCACCGACGTAATGGCGAACCCAGTAATCTTCGCTCAGGGAGGTGATTTGTATATCGCGACCTGTGCGCGGTGACTGAATGAATTTCCCGTTGCCGACGTAAACGCCTACGTGGTCGGCAGTGCCGCGTCCGCGGGTGCGGAAGAAGACGAGGTCGCCGCTCTGCAGTTCGTCACGATCGACCGGACGCGCATCGCGCAGGTGATACATTTCGTTGGCGGTACGCGGGATATGAATCTTGACCAGGTCTTTGTAGGCGTAATAGACCAGCCCGCTGCAGTCGAACCCGGTGCGCGGGGAGGTGCCGCCCCAGCGATACGGTTTACCCAGCTGGCCCATCAGTTTGTTCATGGCGGTACTCTGCGCTTTTTGCACCCGGACTTTATGCGCATCGGCGATCGTCAGATTCGCTTCGCTGGCCTCGGGTTTACAGCGCTTTTTATAGCCCTTACGCACCACGCATTTGCTTTTGACGCTGTTCAACGCCAGGGTAGGCTCGGCGCTGGCGGCCACCGTTTTCGCGCACTGCTTTTTATACCCTTTACGCAGCACGCATTTTTTCGTGGCGCCGACGGCCTGACGATGAAGCGCGGTTTGGCTTGCTGCGGTAGTGCGGGTAGGGAGCCGGGTGCTCGAGGACTTTTTACTGGTGGTTTTAGCGGTGGTTTTACTTTTTTGACTGGTTGCTTTTTTCTTGCGCTCTGAGCCGCTTTTCGCGGGCAACGCCTTTGGCGAGGCGGAGGCGTGCGTATGCCCTGAAGCCTGAGCCAGTGGTGTGAATGAGATAGATGTGAACAGTAATGCACAGAGCGATATCGCGATTTTGTTTAGCCGCGCCACTGAGCAATCCCCTGATTAATTACAGACATGTACAAATGCCTGACGATGAATGACAAACCGGAACGATTCTAAAGCATAAAAACCCGGAAAGTTAATATTCTTTTGTATCAAAAATGTCGATTGGTTAACGATTGCAAGAAAACGCGTCAGACATTGACCGCCTCGCACAGAAAATGCGCAACGCGCGCCTGCCCGCGGCGTCAAAATGATATTTTTAAGGCAACTTCGCGCAACAGAAGATAAAATATGAATAGTGAAAAAAATGTTATTATCGGTCCTGCCCTCGGGACGCTACAATGACAAGTTACTGCCGTAGAAAGAAGTTTAAGGAAGCACGACAATGAGCTCGACTTTAGAAAAGATCCAACGCCAAATCGCTGAAAACCCGATCCTGCTGTACATGAAAGGTTCGCCGAAGCTGCCAAGCTGCGGTTTCTCCGCTCAGGCCGTTCAGGCGCTGTCCGCCTGTGGCGAACGTTTCGCTTACGTTGATATTCTGCAGAACCCGGATATCCGCGCTGAGCTGCCAAAATATGCTAACTGGCCGACCTTCCCGCAGCTGTGGGTGGACGGTGAACTGGTGGGCGGCTGCGATATCGTCATCGAAATGTACCAGCGCGGTGAACTGCAGCAGCTGATCAAAGAGACCGCGGCGAAATATCACACTGACGAGCCGAAAGCGGAATAATTCCCGCTGTCAGTAAAAAAGCGACTTCCTGGAAGTCGCTTTTTTTATCACTCCGGCGTCGCTACCGGCAGCGGCCAGCCGCCCAGACGCTTCCAGCGGTTCACTATCTCGCAAAACAGCTGCGCCGTCTGCTCGGTATCGTAGAGGGCGGAATGGGCCTGCGCGCCGTCGAACGGCATACCTGCGGCAATACAGGCTTTCGACAGCACCGTCTGGCCCAGCGCCAGCCCGCTCAGCGCGGCGGTGTCAAAGGTGACAAACGGATGGAACGGGTTGCGTTTTAGCCCCGCCCGTTCGGCGGCGGTCATGGTGAAGCTGTGGTCAAATGTGGCGTTGTGCGCCACCATGATAGCCCGACTGCAGTCGCTCTCTTTCATCCCTTTGCGTACCATTTTGAAGATGGCATGCAGGGCATCGTATTCGCTAACGGCGCCGCGCTCTGGATCGTGCGGGTTAATCCCGTTAAAGGCCAGCGCTTCGGGCTGGAGATTGGCGCCCTCGAAAGGTTCAACATGGAAATGCAGCGTTTCATCGGGCATCAGCCAGCCTTGCTCATCCATCTTCAACGTAATGGCGGCGATCTCCAGCAGGGCGTCGGTTTTGGCATTAAATCCTGCGGTTTCAACATCAATCACCACTGGATAAAAACCGCGGAAACGGTCGCACAGACCATTCAGTTGAGCGTTCTCGGACATCAGATTCTCTTAGCTGGTAAAAAGTAGCGCGCATTATGGCAAATTTTGCCACGGCTTGCAGCAGGCAGGGGTGAAAACAACGGGCGCCGCAGCGCCCGGGCGAGCGATGAAAATAAAGACGCTATGGTCGGGAGGGGTTAGTTGCCCAGCCCTTTGCCGGCGTCTTTCTCTTCAATCAGCTCAATTTTGTAACCGTCAGGATCTTCCACGAAGGCGATAACGGTGGTGCCGCCTTTTACCGGCCCGGCTTCACGGGTGACGTTGCCCCCGTTCTGGCGGATCCGCTCGCAGGCTTCGGCGGCGTTGTCGACGCTCAGCGCGATGTGACCGTAGGCGGTGCCCAGCTCATAGCTGTCCACGCCCCAGTTGTAGGTCAGTTCGATCACCGCGGTATCGCTCTCTTCGCCGTAGCCGACGAAGGCGAGGGAGTATTTGTACTCCGGGTTTTCGCTGGTGCGCAGCAGCTTCATGCCTAACACGTTGGTATAGAAGTCGATAGAACGTTGCAGGTCGCCAACGCGCAGCATGGTGTGGAGTAAGCGCATAATGTCCCCTATGCAGTTTATTTGCTAGATCAGAGCGTTGAGTATAGCGGCGATACGTCGCCGCTATCAATGGAGGGATTACAGCGTAGGATAATCGGTGTAGCCTTCCGCGCCGCCGCCATAGAAGGATTCCGGGCGCTGCGGGTTAAGCGCCGCTTTTTTCTGCAGGCGGGCCACCAGATCCGGGTTGGCGATGTAATCGCGGCCAAAGGCCACGGCATCAATCAGCCCTTTGTTGATCAGGTCGTTGGCTTTTTCAACGGTGTAGGCGCCAGCGCCAATGATCACGCCAGGGAAGCGGTCGCGAACTTTCTGACGGAAAGCTTCGCTATACGGCTTGCCGCCCGCCCAGTCCGGCTCGGACATGTGCAGATAGGCGATACCGCGTTTCGCCAGCTCGCTAATCAGATACAGCGCGTCTTCTTCTTCATTCGGGCCATTATCCACATTCTGGAAGCTGCCAATCGGCGACACGCGGATGCCAATCCGGTCAGCGCTCCACTCTTTGCTCACGGCGTCGACCACTTCCAGCACCAGACGGGCGCGGTTTTCCACGCTGCCGCCATACTGGTCGGTACGCTGGTTCGCCGACGGCGAGAGGAACTGGTGCAGCAGATAGCCGTGGGCCGAGTGCAGTTCAACCAGATCGAAACCGGCGTCACGGGCATTGCCCACCGCCTGACGGAAATCATCGACGATCCCCGGGATCTCTTCGGTTTCCAGAGCGCGAGGCATCGAGGTGTCGACGCGGATGGCGTGGCCGTTTTCGTCGCGCAGCGAGGTGCGGGTGCCGGCGCTCAGCGCAGACGGCGCTACCGGTGCGGCGCCGCCGGGCTGCAGGCTGCTATGGGAAATTCGTCCGGTGTGCCACAGCTGCACGGCGATATGGCCGTTTTCCGCGTGAACGCCGGCGGTGATTTTCTGCCAGGCGGCAATCTGCTCCGGGCTGTGCAGCCCTGGCGCGCCGGCATAGCCTTTGGCCTGGGCGGAAATCTGCGTCGCTTCGGTGATGATCAGCCCGGCGCTGGCGCGCTGACGGTAGTATTCGCCCATCAGCGGGGTAGGGATATCGCCCGGCTCGATGCTGCGCAGACGCGTCAGTGGAGCCATAAATACGCGATTAGGGACGGTGACGGCACCGACTTTCAACGGGGTGAATAATTTTGATTCCGACATAATGACTCCTGAGTAGACCGGTCGTCTAGGAACTGATGAAATAAAAACGCCTGTTATACAGCAGGCGCCGCAATAATCTGTTTCGCGTGGGCAAGGGCGCTCTCCAGCGGCGTTGCGCTACGCGTTATTTTGGCCTGCAGGTTGGCGCCGAGCCACAGGGAATAGAGTACCTGCGACAGCGTCCTGGCCTCGCCGTCAAAGGTCAGACTGCCTTCCTGACGCCCTTTCTCCAGCGCGTCGCCCAGCAGGGCGATGATCTGGCTGGCGCCGTGGTCCATGGCGGTGCGCATGTCTTCCGACAGATCGCAAACCTCTGCCGACAGCTTGACGGTGAGACACCCGCTAATAATCCCCTGCTGGTAAAACTGATTCAGCGTGTGCTGATAGTAGGCCAGCAGCCGATCGCGATAGTTGCCCTCGCCATGGGCGAAGTGATCGACAAGGCGCTGCAGATATCCGGCGTAATGGTTTTCAAGCAAGGCGACGCCGAAGGCTTCTTTAGAGCGAAAGTAATGATAGAAAGAGCCCTTGGGCACTTCCGCCGTCTTCAGGAGTTCGCTCAAGCCCATGCCGGTAAAGCCGCGATGCATGCATAGCTGCTCGCCGGTGGCCAGGATATGTTCTCGGGTATCGCAATCGCTGTGTCTGTTCATGGCGCACACTGTAGTAGACCGATTGGTCTAATGCAAGACTTAACGCAAAAATGTTAGCTGGCGCAGCACGGAGTGAACAAAATTTGCGTCGGCGCAGGGAAACGTCTTCAATGAAAGGAGATGAGGGGACAGGAGGCGTGTGGTGGCAGAGCAGTTAGAGTTTTTCCCGGTGCAGAGCCCGTGCCGGGGAATTTGTCAGACCGATGAGCGCGGCTACTGTCGCGGCTGTTTCCGTAGCCGTGAGGAGCGTTTTAACTGGCAAACGATGAGCGATGCGCAGAAACAGGAGGTATTGCGTCTGTGCCGTCAACGCCTGCTGCGCAAAATACGCGCGAACAGACCAGAGGCGGCGGAAGAACCGCAGCAACCCTCACTGTTTTAAGCCAAAAATTACGTATACTCAGAGCACTTTTTTATTGAGGAAGCGGTTATGGTTCAGCGTATTGCTATGGCTCCCCAGGGGCCGGAATTTTCGCGTTTTGTGATGGGCTACTGGCGTCTGATGGACTGGAAAATGTCGCCAGACGAGCTGGTCGGCTTTATCGAACAGCATCTCGATTTAGGCATTACAACCGTCGATCACGCCGATATCTATGGCGATTACCAGTGTGAATCCGCCTTTGGTGAAGCCCTGAAGCTGGCGCCGCATCTGCGTAGCCGGATGGAGATTGTCAGCAAATGCGGCATTGCCACCCGGGCGCGCGCTGAAAACACCATCGGTCACTACATTACCGACCGGGACCACATCGTGCTCAGCGCCGAGCAATCGCTGCGCAACCTGGCAACGGACCATCTCGATCTGCTGCTGATCCACCGGCCGGATCCGCTGATGGACGCCGACGAGGTGGCTGAAGCCTTCCTCGCGCTGCACCACAGCGGCAAGGTACGTCATTTCGGCGTCTCGAACTTTACCCCTGCCCAGTTCACCCTTCTGCAGTCGCGCCTGCCGTTTACGCTTGCTACCAACCAGGTGGAGATCTCGCCGGTGCATCAGCCGTTGCTGCTTGACGGTACCCTCGACCAGCTGCAGCAGCTGCGTATTCGTCCGATGGCCTGGTCCTGCCTCGGCGGCGGCCGCCTGTTTAATGAAGAGGGCTTTCAGCCGCTGCGCGACGAGCTGGCCCAGGTGGCCCACGAGCTCAACGCCGACAGCATCGAGCAGGTGGTTTACGCCTGGGTGATGCGCCTGCCGTCGCAGCCGCTGCCGATTATCGGCTCGGGTAAAATTGAGCGCGTGCGCTCGGCGATTGTGGCCGAAAAACTGAGTATGACCCGCCAGCAGTGGTTCCGTATCCGCAAAGCCGCGCTCGGTTACGACGTGCCGTAACGGGCATTTCGCCTCCGGAAAGCAGTTCCTGGTTTACACTTAACAGAGAGACAGCCATCCGGAGGTGTTATGCAACGATGTATTCTCGCTATCCTTTCCCTCGCATTTTGCGCTGGCGCGCAGGCCGTCAGTGAAGATGTGCCACTTAATCTCGTGACCAGCCAGGGCGTTGGTCAATCCATCGGCAGTGTGAAAATCACCGAAACCGACCGCGGACTCGAATTTGCTCCTAATCTGCGGGCGTTACCCCCGGGCAAGCACGGCTTTCATATTCATGCTGAAGGCAGCTGCCAGCCGGCGATGAAAGAGGGCAAAGCCGTGGCAGCCGGAGCGGCGGGCGGACATTACGATCCGCAACATACCGGTAAACATGAAGGGCCGTTGGGCACCGGGCATCTTGGCGATCTACCGCTGCTGGTGGTCAACGACGCGGGTGTGGCTGACCAGCCGATTATCGCTCCGCGTCTGAAAACGCTGGCGGAAGTGAAAGGCAAAGCGCTGATGGTTCATGTCGGCGGCGATAACATGGCCGACAGTCCGCAGCCGCTGGGCGGCGGCGGCGAACGGTTTGCCTGCGGGGTGATTAAGTAATCTTTTCGCCAATCGTTCCGGCGACCGGAGCCTGTTCCAGCTGCGACAGCGCGCAATACAGTCGCCATATCGCGGCGGCCAGCTCCCGGGCCGCCGGCTGATGATGGTGGTTCAGAACTTCGCAGATCCGCAGCAGCTCCTGCAGCGTGGAGGCCAGCGGCCGCTGCTGCACGCCACGCTCGCTCATCACATCGCGCAGCAGGTTGATACACAGGTCGCGCACCTGGGCGAGAGGATCGGAGCGCGTTTCCCACTCGCGAAGCTGCCAGACCACGTGGGAGCAGTTCAGCAATACCACCCCCCAGCGCAGCAGCCAGCGGCGAGCCAGCGCATCCTGGCTCTGACTGAGCTGGCTGACATGGTGATATACCAGCGATTCAAATTCGTGCTCGCTGTGCTGGGGGTGGCGGCTGAGCTGATCGACAAAGTGACGCCGTAACGCTCTGATATGGCGTCGACCTTTACGGGCGTCCGAGCCGGGACTGAGCACCGCAAAGGCCAGCCATGCAAAGCCCACGCCGACAATCTTACTTAAATTGTCATTAAAAAAGGCCGCATAGTCGTAAACCGGTGGGTTGGTGACGGAGATAAACGAGCCCATAAAGACGATAAGCTGCCCCCACAGGCCGGCAAATTTTGGCCACTGCAGCTTGAGTAACTGCATGGTGGTCAGCAACGGGAACAGAAACAGCAAGAACTGCCACAGGTCGGTTATCTGCACCATCAGGCCAAATTTCACCACAAAACTGAACAGCGACAGCAGCACCAGGGTCTGCATCAGCAGCGTCAACGAACGAAACGGCGAGGCGGAAACCGAATAGAGCACGCAGCAAATGGAGGCCAGGGTCAGGGCCGCCGCGCAGCTGGTCCACTGGGTACTGATCCCCCACGCGCCAATCGCCACCAGCGCGCAAAAGGTACGGATGCCGTTGAGCAATGCCTCTGCCTGGTCGGTGTGGCGGGCCAGCGCGGGCGCGGAAGGGACATTGAACTCGGCGATCGCCGAGGCATTTTCAACCCGGCTGATCCAGCGGCTGCTTTCCAGATAAATGCGGCAGAAATAGCGTAACCGCGCCCAAAAGGCGAGGTGGCGGTAATCCGCGTCCGGCGGCGGCGCCAGCGGCGCCAGAATGCGGGCGACGTGATAGCTGTCAGCACTGGAGGTGGCGAGCTCCGCGAGCAACGATTCCAGCACCTGGCGGGTATTGGCCGGGGCGTCAGGCCAGTTCAGCAGCATACGCCGCAGACTGGAAATGACGCTGGTCATGCGGAGCTGCTGGTGCAGCAGGTAGTTCAGCAGGGGATTTTGCCGACGGAAGCGGTAGTGGCTCCAGAAGGCCTGGATGCGCAGCAGGTTCATGGTCAGGATCTGGCCAATTACGCTTTCATGGGCGGTGCGGATGGCATCCGTCGTTTCCGGGACCCACAGCAGACTGGCGTGCTCCAGCAGGCGGGCGTGCATGGTTTTCAGGGCCGTCAGCAGATTGCTGCCATCGGAGGTGCTGGGCAGGATCATCATCATCAACCCGCCGCACAAGATCCCAACGATGACTTCGCACACGCGCGACTGGGCAATCACCCATAGCTCGTAGCTGTCGCTGATATTAATCACCGGAAAGGCGATGATGGCGCAGGTATAGCCCGCCAGCTGAAAGGCGTAGGCCACGTTATTGGTGAACAAGGCGCAGGCCCAGGTGCACAGCGCCAGCCAGCCGGAGATACTGAACAGGAACAGCCAGGGATCGTTGAGCGTATGGCCCGCCAGCAGCAGGGCGGCGCAGGCGCCGAGAAGGCTGCCGGCAATGCGGCCAAAACTTTTACTGATCACCCCGCCGACGGTGGGAAAGCTGACCACCGCCGCGGAGGTCATCGCCCAGTAGGGCTCATCCAGATCCAGTGCGTAGGCGATGCTTAACGCGAGACACATGGCGATGCCGTTGCGTAGCGCGTATCGCCACTGCGGTCGGGTGGCTTTAACCCAGGGCAGCGTGCGCCATGACAGGGTCTGCAGATTCATCACTGTCCGCCGATCGAGACGGTGCAGGTGGTACCGGAGACCAGAGTGACATCGGCCGGCAACGTATCAAAGGCAATCCGCACCGGCACGCGCTGGGCGAGGCGGACCCAGGGGATATTCGGTTTGATATTGGCCACCAGCCCGGTTCCCTGTTCCACGCTCTGGTCGACAATCGCGCGACCGATGCTGGCGACATGCCCCTGCAGCGTCTGCTGATTGCTGTAGAGAATGATTTGCGCCGGATCGCCGATGCGAATATGGCGCAGTTTGGTCTCTTCAAAGTAGCCCAGCACGTAGAACGAATGGCTGTCCACCAGGGCAAAGACCGGATGGCCGGTGGTGGCGTAATCGCCGACCCGGGTGGAGAGGTTAGTCACCCAGCCGTCTACCGGCGCTTTGACGACCGTCTGGCTGAGCTGCCACTGCGCATGTTTCAGCGCCGCCTCGCTGACACCGACTCCCGCTCTGGCGGCCGCCAGGGTAGTGGTGGCGGTATTCAGGGCGGTATTGGCGTTTTCAAGGTCTTCAGCTGAGATGGCATTTTGCGACAGGTTTCTGCGACGGCGGGCTTCGCTGGCGGCTTTGCTTTGCTCCGCCTGCGCTTTCGCCACCTCAGCTTGCGCTTTCGCCAGCTGCGCCTGGGCGTTCAGCACCGCGATGCGGTAGGGGGTGTCGTCGATGGTAAACAATACCTCACCGGCCTTGACCTGCTGGTTATCGGCCACGTTCAGCTGCAATATACTGCCGGAAACCTGAGGGGTGATCCCGACCTGCTCGGCGCGCACTTTACCGTCGCGGGTCCAGGGGGACTGAGTGTAGAAATTCCATAACAACCACGCGGCAACCAGAGCGATGGCCGCCACCAACAGTGTTGAAAGATATTTTAATTTTTTCATAGCAGGAAGATCACCAGGCAATCAGTAACACCAGGGCCAGACAGACCGAGAGCGCGAACAGGGAGAGATCCATCAGCAGTGGATGCCAGATGTCGCCCGCATACATCCAGTCACGCAGCTGGCGATGTAAAAACAGCCAGATAAAGAAGCCCAGCAGGACGGCTTTGAACAACGGAGGGAAATAGACGGATGCGCCGAACACCAGGTCCTGCAGCGGCAATCCGGATGAATTAAGACTCAGTTTCACAAGCAAAAATCCTTTGCCATAACAGGGATAACCTCAGGACGTGCTACTCTTTAACAGTGTAAATCATTGTTTTGGTTTTTGTTGAATCAAGTAATTCATTTGTTTTGATTATTCAAATGCTGCACACTATTCTAAAATCAGTATAATAACTTAGCAAGCTAATTATAAGGAGATGAAATTGGAATCGCCACTTGGTTCTGATCTGGCACGTTTAGTTCGCGTCTGGCGCGCGCTAATCGACCATCGCCTGAAACCTCTGGAGTTAACGCAGACCCACTGGGTTACGCTGCATAACATCCACCAGCTGCCGCCTGAGCAGTCGCAGATCCAGCTGGCGAAAGCCATCGGTATTGAACAACCGTCCCTGGTGCGCACGCTCGATCAGCTGGAGGAGAAAGGGCTTATTTCTCGCCAGACCTGCGCAAGCGATCGGCGAGCCAAACGCATCAAGCTGACGGAAAAAGCCGAACCGCTGATCAACGAGATGGAAGAGGTGATAGGCAAAACCCGCGATGAAATCCTCGCAGGGGTCTCGAAGCAGGAAGTGGAAACGTTGCTTCACTTAATTCGTAAACTTGAACAAAATATCCTCGATCTCCAGGCAAAAGATTAATCGTTTTGCGGCCCGGTTTATCCCGGGCCTTTTTTTACCTGCCCTGGCGTCGCCAGATTACCACCCGGTTACGTCCGCTGTTTTTTGCTTCATACATGGCTTCGTCCGCGCGTTGGACGCACTCTTCGGCTGTCACACTGCCGTCATGGGTCGTATACACGCCCATACTGATGGTCATCCGCTCTGGCAGAGGGGGTTGTTCGGCGCTGACCGCCAGGCGGATGCGCTCGGCGATCGCCTGCGCCTCGTCCTCTGCAGTGTTGACCAGCAGCAGGGCAAACTCCTCACCGCCAATGCGGGCGGCCGCGTCATCCTTACGCGAATGGCTGTCCAGCACCGAGGCGGCAAACTGGATCACCTTGTCGCCGGCGATGTGGCCATAGTTATCGTTGATGCGTTTAAAATGGTCGAGGTCGCAGATGATCACCGACAGCGGATGCTGGGCCTTCACCTTTGCCAGCTGCTGGTTGAGGGTATCGTAGAAGAAGCTGCGGTTGTAAAGCCGGGTCAGCGGGTCGCGTATCGAATTCTGGTATGAGTTGACATACTTGTGGTTAGACTCGCGATAGAGGATAAAGACGTCTACCAGCAGCACCAGGATCAGGAACAGGGTGCACAGCGTTTCAAAAAAACGCGCCTGATACCAGGCCTGATCGAGCTCCCCAACGGCAGAGAGCAGCTGGAAAATGGTGAACAAATATGCGCTGCAAAAAAAAGCGCCGCTGTACCAGAAAATATTGCGAAGTTTGCTAAACCAAATTATTAAAATCAGCGCGATAAACCAGACTGCCATCAGCAGCCAGCCAATAATACTTCGCCACAGCGGCGTAAAAGTATGGCTCAGATCGTCAATAAACCTAATGCTCAACCATGGCGAGTGGCTGGAGAAGATCCATGACAAAAAAATTATCATTAACGTAAAAACAATACATGCCGCGAAAGTCATTACATGGGCTTTAAAGGAGTGCATGATCCGTCGGCGAAAATAATACAAAATAATTGACGACGTGAATAAGACGGCCATCATTATATTGCGAAAGAAATAATATATCACAGCGTCATTTTGTTTCACCACCGGCGCGGGATTACAGCTGAGCCAGTCCGGATAGCTACTGAGGGTGCCCAGCATCAGTAACGCCGAACAGGCAAAACCGAAAGCGACAGGCGTCAGATACAGGCGACGCTTGCTGCTCCAGTATTTCATGCCCATAAAACAGGCAATAGTGATATGAAAAACCATCAGAAAACTGGTCAGCAGGGGAAATAGTATTGATGAGGTGCTGTTGAATCTGGTCTCAAAAGAGCTGGTTAACCCGGTAATGCCGACTCCGGCCAGCAAACAAATAAAAAAATAAATGATAAGACGTCTAACAACATGACTCACATGTTTGGTCATAGGCAATATTCCAGAATAATAAACAACAGCAACGAGGTTGGGTTGGCTTAATAATATTAACGGTTATAAGAGTAGTGGGGGCTGTGGGCAAAGATATTGCGCAGGCGCAATGATTGATGAAATATTAAAATTAATATGTGTTATCGCTAATACAAAACTTTTACGGCGAGATAAATGTGGGTGATAAGTACGATGCGGCGCAACTGGCCGCATCGTGACAGGTGTTAGCGAGGAGAGACGGTGACCTGGCTGCCGCTGCCGGCAATGGCTACGCGCTGTCCAACAGAGAACGGGGTGCTGCCCTGTTTCTGTACCACCATGATGGTGTTGCCATCATCTTTACGAATTTCCAGTTCCACGCCCTGGGTTTTATTCATGGCGCCCTGTACGCCCTGACCGGCTACGCCGCCCGCGACCGCGCCAGCCGCAGTGGCCAGAGAACGTCCGGTGCCGCCGCCGATGGTATTCCCGAGGAAGCCGCCCAGAACCGCGCCGCCAATCGCCCCGATGGCATTGCTGTCGTCGCCGCTCTGGATCTGTACGGCGCGGGTATGCACGATGGTACCGTATGTCACGCTCTGCACCTGTTTGGCTTCAGATGCGGAATAAACGTCGCCGGACAGGCCGCTGCTGCTCACACAGCCCGCGAGCGTAAAACCAATCATCGATACAGCCAAAACACGTAAAATCATTTATGAATCTCCTGTTCACCGAAGGTGTTCAATTGAACGTCCATGCGGTTAATTATATGGCATTTAGTCGTCGGCGGGCATAGCTTCCCCCCGGGATATACAAAAAATAATAATTAATGGTGCTTCAACCTAAACTAAACGCCGGTTCTTTACGATGTTCTCCGAAATGTCTCTCTATTGTTAAAAAGTATTATTACAACATAGCATTAGCAGACACTTTATGATGGAGTGAGACGCATACGAGGGTCATGGAATGAAGGAAAAACGTATGAGATCGGGTCGCTTTATTGGCGTTATGTCGGGTACCAGCCTTGATGGTATTGATGTCGTTTTAGCCGCTATCAACGAAAACATGGTGGCGCAGCAGGCCAGTCTCACCTGGCCCATCCCACACGCGATAAAAGAAGAGATCCTGGCGATTTGTCAGGGCCAGTCGCTGACCCTCTCGCAGCTGGGGCGTTTGGATACCCGCCTCGGAAGGCTGTTTGCCGAGGCCGTGCTGGCGCTGATGCGTCAGGAAAGTCTCAAACCCGCGGACGTCATCGCCATCGGCTGTCATGGGCAGACTGTATGGCACGAGCCGCAGGGCGATGCCCCGCACACGCTGCAAATTGGCGATAACAACCAGATCGCCGCCCATACCGGCGTCACTGTGGTGGGGGATTTCCGTCGGCGTGATATGGCGCTTGGCGGGCAGGGGGCGCCGCTGGTGCCGGCTTTTCATCATGCGCTGCTGGCGCACCCCGTTGAGCGGCGGATGGTGCTGAATATTGGCGGGATCGCTAATGTGTCGCTTCTGGTGCCGGGCCAGCCGGTGCGCGGCTATGATACCGGGCCGGGCAATATGTTGCTGGACGCCTGGATCTGGCGTAAGCAAGGTAAACCTTACGATAAAGACGCCCAATGGGCCAGTGAAGGTAAAGTGCTCCTGCCGCTACTGCAGGATATGCTGAGCGATCCGTGGTTTGCCTTGCCGGCGCCGAAAAGCACCGGTCGGGAATATTTCAATTACGGCTGGCTGGAGCAGCATCTGGCTCGTTACCCGGGGCTGCGCGGACAGGATGTGCAGGCAACCCTCGCGGAATTAACCGCCGTGACCATCAGTGAGCAGGTATTGTTAAGCGGTGGCTGCGAGCGTTTGTTAGTGTGCGGCGGCGGCGCGCGTAACCCATTGTTAATGGCGCGCCTGGCGGCCCTGCTGCCGGGAACCGAAGTCTCCACCACCGATGAAGCGGGGATCAGCGGCGATGATATGGAAGCGCTGGCCTTTGCCTGGCTGGCCTGGCGCACCATCGCTGGCCTGCCGGGGAATCTGCCCTCTGTGACTGGCGCCAGCGAAGCCACGGTGCTGGGCGCCATTTTCCCTGCCAACCCGCCGCAGAATCGGAGTTAACTGAAATCTTAAATACGACGCGACCGGTAAACTGGACAAGTTAAGCGGAGGGCGGAGTGCCCTCCGTGACCGGGAAAGTCGAAGGCAAACGAATGAAAAAAATTCTTATCGCAGTTGTACCTTTTATGCTGGCGGGCTGTAGCTACTACAACCAGTTTGTCGAGCGGATGCAGACGGACACGCTGGAGTATCAATGCGACCAGAAACCGTTGACGGTCCATCGCAATAACTCACGCCAGCAGGTGAGTTTTATCTATGACAATCAGCAGCTGAATCTGTCAGAGGGGCTGTCGGCTTCCGGAGCGCGCTACACCGACGGCGTCTATGTCTTCTGGTCGAAAGGCGATACCGCCACCGTCTATAAGCGCGACCGCATCGTTCTCGATAACTGCCAGCTGCAGACCGCCAAACGTTGAGATTTCTGTCCGGGGGGCGCACAATAACGCCACCTTATGACTATATCCTCAATGGCCATGTCTGATAACGACGAACTCCAGCAAATCGCGCACTTGCGCCGTGAATACACCCGTGGCGGTTTGCGTCGCCACGATCTTCCAGCTGAACCTCTGCCGCTGTTTGAGCGCTGGCTGCGTCAGGCCTGCGACGCGAAACTCGCCGACCCGACGGCCATGGTGGTTGCCACCGTAGATGAACGCGGCCAACCTTATCAGCGTATTGTGCTGCTAAAGCATTACGACGAAAAAGGGCTGGTGTTTTATACCAACCTTGGCAGCCGCAAAGCCCATCAGATTGAAAATAACCCGCAGGTCAGTCTGCTGTTTCCGTGGCATATGCTGGAGCGCCAGGTGATGGTGATCGGCAAAGCGGAACGCCTGTCCACGCTGGAGGTGGTCAAATATTTCCACAGTCGCCCGCGCGACAGCCAGATCGGCGCCTGGGTCTCGAAGCAGTCGAGTCGGATCTCTGCTCGGGGTATCCTGGAGAGCAAATTCCTCGAGCTGAAGCAGAAATTCCAGCAGGGTGAAGTACCGCTGCCGAGTTTCTGGGGCGGATTCCGCGTCAGCATTGAGCAGATGGAGTTCTGGCAGGGGGGCGAACATCGCCTGCACGATCGCTTTTTATACCAGCGCGATAACGGCGCCTGGAAAATAGACCGCCTGGCACCGTAATTGCCGAAATTAGTTATCGAAGCGCTGGCGCTGAAAGGGCCGGCGCTTTATTCTATGTACTTTTCGCATCTGGCGAAAAGTCGTGTACCGGCAGAGGTGCAGTCGTTTATACATGGAGAATTTGATGGCAAGCAGTAACTTGATTAAACAATTGCAAGAGCGGGGGCTGGTAGCCCAGGTGACGGACGAGGAAGCGTTAGCAGAGCGACTGGCGCAAGGCCCGATCGCGCTCTATTGCGGCTTCGATCCTACCGCTGACAGCTTGCATTTGGGGCATCTTGTTCCATTGTTATGCCTGAAACGCTTCCAGCAGGCAGGTCATAAACCTGTGGCGCTGGTGGGCGGCGCTACCGGTCTGATTGGCGACCCAAGCTTTAAAGCCGCTGAGCGTAAGCTGAATACCGAGGATACCGTGCAGGAGTGGGTGGATAAAATCCGCAAACAGGTAGCCCCGTTCCTTGATTTTGACTGCGGCGACAACTCGGCGATCGCGGCGAACAACTATGACTGGTTTGGCAGCATGAACGTGCTGACCTTCCTCCGCGATATCGGTAAACACTTCTCTGTTAACCAGATGATCAATAAAGAAGCGGTGAAGCAGCGCCTGAATCGTGACGATCAGGGCATCTCCTTTACCGAGTTCTCCTACAATCTGCTGCAGGGTTACGACTTCGCCTGTCTGAACAAACTGCACGGCGTGGCGCTGCAGATTGGCGGCTCCGACCAGTGGGGCAACATTACCTCCGGTATCGATCTGACCCGTCGTCTGCACCAGAACCAGGTGTTTGGCCTCACCGTGCCGCTGATTACCAAAGCGGACGGCACCAAGTTCGGTAAAACCGAGGGCGGCGCCGTGTGGCTGGATCCGAAAAAGACCAGTCCGTATAAATTCTATCAGTTCTGGATCAACACCGCGGATGCTGACGTCTATCGCTTTCTCAAGTTCTTCACCTTCATGGACATTGCAGAGATCAATGCCCTGGAAGAAGAAGATAAAAACAGCGGTAAAGCGCCGCGCGCCCAGTACGTGCTGGCAGAGCAGGTGACGCGTCTGGTGCATGGCGAAGAGGGGCTGGAAGCGGCGAAACGCATTACCGAGAGCCTGTTCAACGGCAACCTGAGCGACCTCAGCGAAGCTGACTTCGAACAGCTGGCTCAGGACGGCGTGCCGATGATCGAGATGGAAAAAGGCGCCGATCTGCTGCAGGCGCTGGTGGATTCCGAGCTGCAGCCGTCCCGCGGCCAGGCGCGTAAAACCGTCGCCTCTAACGCGGTGACCATCAACGGTGAAAAACAGGCCGATCCGGAATATGTTTTTGCTGACAGCGATCGCCTGTTTGGTCGCTACACCTTGCTGCGCCGCGGTAAGAAGAATTACTGCCTGGTCTGCTGGAAATAAAAAAATACTACCAGGGCGTGGGAAACCACGCCCTTTTTCTTTTTAGGGTTGTGGTAAGAAAATGAAGAACATCCTCGCCATTCAGTCTCACGTAGTGTTTGGCCACGCCGGCAACAGTGCCGCCGAGTTCCCGATGCGCCGCCTGGGCGCCAATGTCTGGCCCCTCAATACTGTACAGTTCTCTAACCATACGCAGTACGGCAAATGGACCGGCTGTGTGATGCCGCCTTCGCACCTGACGGAGATCGTCCAGGGCATCGCCGACATCGACAAGCTACAGACCTGCGATGCGGTACTGAGCGGCTATCTCGGATCTGCTGAACAGGGCGAGCATATCCTGGGCATCGTGCGTCAGGTAAAAGCGGCCAATCCGGCGGCGAAGTATTTTTGTGACCCGGTGATGGGCCATCCGGAGAAGGGCTGCATCGTCGCCCCGGGCGTGGCGGAATTCCACGTGCGCTATGCGCTGCCGGCCAGCGATATCATTGCGCCTAATCTGGTGGAGCTGGAGATCCTCTGCGGTCATCCGGTCGCCAGCGTGAGCGAGGCGGTGGCCGCCGCGCGGGAGCTGATTGCCCAGGGGCCGGAGGTGGTGCTGGTTAAGCATCTTTCCCGCGCCGGCATGAGCATGGACCGCTTTGAGATGTTGCTGGTGACCGCAGAGGAAGCCTGGCATATCAGCCGGCCGCTGGTGGATTTTGGCCTGCGTCAGCCGGTGGGCGTTGGCGATGTGACCAGCGGTCTGCTGTTGGTGAAACTGCTGCAGGGCGCCAGCCTGCGCGACGCGCTTGAGCACGTCACCGCCGCGGTGTACGAGATCATGTTGACCACCAAAAACATGCAGGAGTATGAACTGCAGGTGGTGGCGGCGCAGGATCGTATTGCCGTGCCGGAGCACTGCTTCAGCGCTACCCGGCTGTAACTTTCTGACTCTGCCCGGCAGACCGCCGGGCAGAGTCTGGTCTTACTTTAAGCCTTCCGCCGCCAGTGCGTCAGCCACTGCCGGACGCGCCGCCACCTGCGCCATCCAGCTGCCGATATGACCGCAGGCGGCCATATCCAGTTTAATCGCATAGCCCCAGCGCAGCACCGTGAACAGATAACCATCGGCGATGGTGAAGCGATGGCCGGTCAGCCACTGTTTATCCGCCAGCGAGGCATCGACGTACTGCAGTTTCTTCTCGAGCAACGCGCGGGCAACGGGCTTATAGTCTTCCGGGGTGTCCGGGCGGAACAGCGGCGTAAAGCCTTTATGCAGTTCGGTAGCCACGTAGTTCAGCCATTCCAGGGTCTGGTAACGGGCAACGGAGCCCACGGGCGCCAGCAGATGGCGGTCCGGCACCTGATCGGCGATGTACTGCATAATAGCCACGCCCTCGGTGAGCAGGATGTCATCATCCAGCAGCAGCGCCGGCACCTGACCTTTCGGGTTGATCAGCAGATAATCTTCCCCGTTTTCCAGCTGTTTCCTTGCCAGATCCACGCTCTGCAAAGTGAAATCCAGGCCGCTTTCGCGCAGGGCGATGTGTGAGGCGAGGGAACAGGCGCCGGGTTTGTAGAACAGTTTCATGCGTTACTCCTCGTGGCTGCAGTTTTCTGTATGTTAGTCCCGCCAGGGGTAAAAAAAAAGCCGCTAACCTAACGTTAGCGGCTTAAAAATAATTGGTTTTCCCTGCGGCGTCAGGCTGCCGCGGTTTCGCGTGCTTTTACGTCCGCGCTGTCGTCCTGAGTCATTCGGTTCAGCTTCGGCGCGGTCAGCAGCATCAGGGCGGCGATGACCGCGGTGACGATACCGATCTGCAGGAACACATGACCGTACACTTCCAGCGACACCAGCGGATCGGTGACGTTTTCCGGTACCGCCATCAGGTTGGCGATTTTCCCGGCGATGATTGCCGCACCGGCGGTGGTGAGGAACCAGCTGCCCATAATGAAGCCCATCAGACGCTGAGGAACCAGCTGAGCGACCATCGCCAGGCCGAGGCCGGAAATCATCAGCTCACCGATAGACTGCAGCGCATAGCTCAGGATCAGCCAGTTAACCGAGACGATACCAGCGTCGCTGGCGAACTTCGCCCCTAAAGGCAGGACGAGGAACGCGCCGGAGCACAGCACCATACCGATAGCGAACTTGTGCGGCATCGGCAGGCGGTCGCCCATCTTGTTATAGATGGCGGCCAGAATAGGGCTACCAATCATGATCCAGAACGGGTTCAGCGCCTGATACTGTTCCGGCTCGAAGGCGATGCCGAGGATCGAGTGCTCCACGTTGCGGATAGCGAAGAAGTTCAGAGAGGTCGGCATCTGGCTGTACAGTACGAAGAAGACGATCGCTTCTACCATCAGCAGGAAGGCGACGATCATTTTCCGACGCGCGGCGCCTTTCAGGCCCATCGCTTCTTTGGCGAAAATCACCACGATACCCAGCGCGATGACGCCCAGCGCCATGCGTGCGATACCCTGGTTGTGCAGCAGCCAGGTCGCGATAGCGACCAGCACCACCACGCCAGCGATGGTCGCCAGCAGTTTACCCATATGCACCGGGGCAAAGTCCGGTTTCGAACCGTACTGTTTCACCCATTTCTGGCAGAAGGCGAAGTTGATGATGGTGATCACCATCCCCACCACGCTCAGGGCGAAGGCGACGCTCCAGCCGAAACGCGCGGCCAGCCACGGAGTTGCCAGCATCGAGAAGAACGAACCGATATTAATGGACATGTAGTACATGGTAAATGCACCGTCCAGACGCGGGTCGTTTTTGTCATAGCAGGTAGAGAGCAGGGAAGACGGGTTGGCTTTAAACAGGCCGTTACCGACGGCGATTGTCGCCATACCCATATAGACGATAGCGGCGTCATGGCCGGACCAGGCGACCAGCGCATAGCCGATGGCCAACACGATAGCGCCCAGCATAATGACGCGTTTGGTACCCAGCACTTTATCGCCCAGCCAGCCGCCAATGGCGACCAGGCCATAAACCAGCGCGCTAAAGGAGGAGAACAGAGTAATGGAATCCGCTTCCGACATACCCAGCTGTTTTACCAGGTAAACGGCCATGATCCCTTGCAGGCCGTAGTAACCAAAACGCTCCCACAACTCGATCGAGAAAATGAGATAGAACGCGCGTGGTTGTTTGAAAGCGTTCAGACTCACGCTTTCTGCTGGTTTATTGTTTGCAGTAGACACATATACCTCTTTTTTTACATCCCATATTTACTGGGGGGTGTTCGGGGCGCAATCTCGTTGGACCGCCGCCTTTATAGTTATTCTTGGAGGGAAAACGGCAGGTAATGTTCACTATCCTGGCGCATCAGGCAAGGCTTTTGTAATAATCTGTTACACATAATCAGGGTGGCATAATGCTCCGGACATATGAATGTTATCCAGAGTTAAATTTCACCGTTACGTTATCGTTGATATTTTTATCTTTTTGATTGCCCGCTTTTCTTCAAAATGGCGATATATTCTGCTGATCGCGCAGTGAGGTAGTGATATGGTCCATTATCCTAAAAATTCATGGGCTATTATCCTGGCAATCTTTGCTCAGCCGTTGTATTACCTGACTTTAATTTCCATTTTTATAACATTCGTTCAACATTGAGTTGCGAGCATGATCTGGATCACAAATGTATAGAAATTTTGCGTTGATAAAAAATGAATGAGCTAGTTGTTTGTTATATAACCGGATAATTGCCCAGCAAAATGCAGTTTATGCGGTGTTAACGGCGGGTTAAATAGCTAAATACGGACCATAACCCAGAGTGAGGCTATGGTCGTGAGAAAGGCGCTCAGGCGTAGACTTTTTCTTTGAATTCGCAAAGGTCTTCAATCAGGCAAGAGCCGCAGCGCGGCTTGCGAGCGATACAGGTGTAACGGCCGTGCAGAATAAGCCAGTGATGGCAGTCGACCTTAAACTCGGCGGGAACGACCTTCAGAAGCTTCTCTTCAACCTGTTCGACGTTTTTCCCGGGAGCGAATTGCGTCCGGTTGCAAACACGGAAGATATGGGTATCCACGGCGATCGTCGGCCAGCCAAAGGCGGTATTCAGCACCACGTTGGCGGTTTTGCGGCCCACGCCGGGCAATGCCTCCAGCGCCGCTCTGTCCTCTGGTACCTCGCCGTTGTGCTGCTCCAGCAGGATACGGCAGGTTTTGATGACGTTTTCCGCTTTGCTGTTAAACAGGCCGATGGTCTTGATATAGGATTTCACGCCCTCCACTCCCAGCGCCAGCATCGCCGCGGGCGTGTTGGCCACCGGGTAGAGTTTGGCTGTCGCTTTATTGACGCTCACGTCGGTTGCCTGCGCCGAGAGCAGGACGGCAATCAGCAGCTCAAACGGCGAGCTGAAGTGCAGCTCGGTGGTGGGGTGGGGATCATTGTCCCGCAGCCTGGTCAGGATCGCCAGGCGTTTGGCTTTGTTCATGTTACGCTTTCCCTGTCGCGTCAGACGGGGCGACAGCGTCGGCCCGGGCCGCCTGCGCCTTCCGCTGCTTGCTACGTTCATCGATAAGGTATTTTACCGCCAGCATCATGCCGAGGCCAATAAAGGCGCCTGGCGGCAGCATAGCCAGCAGGAAAGGGGTGTCCGTATGGAAAACCTCGATGCGCAGCACCTTTGCCCAGCTGCCAAGCAGGCTGTCGGCGCCGTCAAACAGCGTGCCATTGCCGAGGATTTCGCGCAGGGAGCCCAGCACGAACATCGCGCAGGTGGCCCCCATACCGATAGAGAAACCGTCCAGCGCCGACAGCGCCGGCCCTTTTTTGGCGGCAAAGGCTTCGGCGCGGCCCACCACGATGCAGTTGGTGACGATAAGCGGGATAAATATCCCCAGCGACTGATACAGACCGAACGCATAGGCGTTGATCAGCATCTGCACCACGCTCACTACCGAGGCGATGATCATCACGTAGATCGGGATGCGGATCTCCGCCGGGGTCCAGCGGCGCAGGCTGGAGATGGTCAGGTTGGTCAGGGTCAGCACCAGGGTGGTCGCCAGACCCAGCCCAAGGGCGTTGGTGGCGGTCGAGGTGACTGCCAGCAGGGGACACATCCCTAACAGCTGAACCAGAGCGGAGTTGTTTTTCCACAGACCCTGGACGATGACGTCTTTAACTTCGCTCATGGTTACTCTCCACAGGCGCTGAATTCAGGAAGTTGCGCAGGCAGCGTTTGTGCATACAGGCCTGCGCGCTTAACGGCATTGACCACCGCCCGGGGGGTGATGGTGGCGCCGGTGAACTGGTCAAAATCGCCGCCGTCTTTTTTGACCGCCCAATGGCTGTCGCCCTGACCGTGGATGACTTTCCCGGCAAAATGGGTGATCCAGTCCGACAGGCGAAGCTCGATTTTATCCCCCAGACCCGGGGTCTCATGATGCTCGGTCACGCGGGTGCCGAGGACCGTGCCGCTAAAATCGGCGGCCACCAGCAGCTGGATCGCTCCGGAATAGCCGTCCGGCGCGGTGGCTTCCATGACCGCGCCAATCGGCTGACCGTTATTTTTGGCAATCCACACTTTATGCTGGCCTTTGCCCAGCGCCGGGGCGCTGACCAGATAGCAGCTCTTGAGCAGATCGTTATTATAGCGGTCGGCAGGTAAAACCTGGTCGAATAACGCTTTCTGCTGCAGGGCCGCCTGCTGGTCGATGGTGCTTTTGGTCAGCTCATTGATCGCCGCCGTTAGCCCGGTGGAGCCGGCGGCAAAAAGCGCCAGCGTGACGCCGTGTTTTCGCATCGTTTTTAACATCATCGTTCTCTCAACGGTGGCCATACACGCGCGGGCGCGTGTAGTAATCGATCAGCGGCACGGTAATATTCGCCAGCAGAACGGCAAACGCCACACCGTCCGGGTAACCGCCGAAGCTGCGAATAAGCCACACCAGCAGGCCGGCGAGGGCGCCGAAGATCAGACGTCCGCGGTTGGTTGTCGAGGCCGTCACCGGGTCGGTCAGAATAAAGAAGGCGCCAAGCATGGTGGCCCCGGAGAATAAATGCATCTGCGGCGAGGCCAGACTCTGCGGCGAGAAGATCCAGCCGAGGGTTGCGCACAGGCCAAGGCTGACGAGGAAGCTGACCGGTATATGCCAGCGGATCGCCTTCTGCCACAGCAGGAACAGACCGCCCGCCAGCCAGGCGATATTCACCCACTGCCAGCCCAGCCCCGCCAGAACGCCGCCGTAAACCGGCAACTGCAGTACCTGCTGGACGCTATGCCCGGAATGCAGGGAGGTTTTGAAAGTATCCAGCGGGGTGGCCTGACTGATGCCGTCGATACCCAGCCGCAGGGTGGCCATGTCGTCTCCGACGGCGGTATGACCGGTGAAGATCATCTGCAGCGTATCGCTGAACGTCGGGATATGGGCGGCAATCTCGTAAGAAGGCAGCCAGGAGGTCATCTGCACTGGGAACGAAATCAGCAGCACGACATAGCCGATCATCGCCGGGTTGAAAGGGTTATGGCCGAGTCCACCGTACAACTGCTTGGCGATCACTACGGCAAAGGCGGTGCCGAGCACCACCATCCACCAGGGGGCCAGCGGCGGAATACTCACCGCCAGCAGCAGGCCGGTGAGCAGGGCGGAGTTATCCCTCAGGGTGGCCGCAACAGGCTGTTTGCGCAGTTTGAGAATAGCGGCTTCCGTTGCCCAGGCCGTCAGGGCGGCGAGGACAATCTGCAGGACGGTGCCCCAGCCGAAAAACCACGTCTGGATCACAATACCAGGCACGGCGGCGAGCAGCACCAGCAGCATAATGCGCGAGGTCTGCCGCTGGTTATGGGTATAGGGGGAGCTTGCGATTCTGAAAACCATTTATTCCTCGTTAACTGCCTGCTGTGTTGCTTTGCGCGCCTGAACGCGAGCGATCGCCGCGGCGACGGCCGCTTTGCGTGGGTCGTCATTGGCTGCGGTTGACGCAATATCCGCCTGGGCAGCCTGCTGTTCGGCTTTGCGCGCTTTGGCGCGGGCGATAGCGGCCTCCACCGCGGCCTTGCGCGGGTCGACCGGCTCGGCTGGCGGGGCTTCCGCCGGCGCGGCCTGCTGTTCAGCTTTGCGCGCTTTGGCGCGGGCG